>JANWIY010000138.1 GCA_025449645.1 Chitinophagaceae bacterium
ATAGCGCCGACGGGTGATACCCTTTTCCTGGCGATTGACAGCAGTGGATCCACTTCGGGTCCCACAGGCGGTTTTACCGGCCACATGGTCGCAACAAAAACTCCCGGGTTTATACTTCGCATGGTTTATTTGTCAACCCTGCCCCTGGGTGCCAAAGAACCACCTCCGCCTCCACCTGAAAAAGTCAATACCACTTTGGTATATCCGAATCCGGCAACAGATCATATTCATGTGCTTTGCAGTGATATTTTACAGGCGCCGTTCCGGATCCAGTTATTTGATATGTCGGGAAGAAATATTCTCACGGAATCCTTCTCCGGAAATAGTTTTGATGTGCCATTGCAGAATGTCCGCGATGCATTATATATATTCCGGTTATTTGATGTGCATGGAAACCTGGTTATTACAAAGAAGATCCTCGTGATCAACAAATAAGAATTAGATTTTGCCCACCATTTTTTTCGGATCCACCCACTCGTCGAATTGCGCGGGCGTAGTATAACCCAGGCGGACAGCCATCTCCTTTAAAGTGGTTCCTTCCTGATGTGCCTTTTGCGCAATTTCTGCCGCTTTGTAATAACCAATCCTGCCATTGAGTGCAGTTACGAGCATCAGCGAATTGTCAACATTTTTCTTAATATTCGATTCTATCGGCTCTATTCCTACTGCGCATTTATCATTAAAGCTCACGCAGCCATCTCCGATCAGGCGCGCGCTGTGTAAAAAATTATAGATGATCATCGGTTTAAAAACATTCAATTCAAAATGTCCTGTTGCGCCTCCGATATTGATGGCCACATCATTGCCCATCACCTGTGCGCAGATCATGGTGAGCGCTTCGCATTGGGTTGGGTTCACTTTGCCCGGCATGATGGATGATCCCGGTTCATTGTCCGGAATCCGCAATTCGCCGATTCCGCTTCGCGGCCCTGAAGCCAGCATGCGAATATCGTTTGCGATTTTCATAAGACTTACTGCAACGGTTTTTAAGGAGCCATGGGTTTCCACGATTGCATCATGGGCCGCCAGCGCTTCAAATTTATTTTCGGCAGTGACAAACGGGAGACCGGTAAGTTTGGCAATTTGTGCTGCAACATTTTCCGGATAATGCTCTGGCGTATTGATCCCTGTGCCCACCGCCGTTCCGCCAAGGGCCAGTTCAGCAAGGTGAGGGAGCGTATTCTTAATTGCTTTCAATCCGTGATCCAGCTGAGATGCATAACCGCTGAACTCCTGGCCAACTGTCAGGGGTGTGGCATCCATGAAATGCGTACGGCCGATCTTAACGATCCCCATATATTTTTTGCTTAAGCCTGCCAGGGTGTTCCGTAATTTTTCAATCCCGGGTAAGCTGTTTTCTATAAGTATTTTATAGGCGGCAATATGCATGGCGGTGGGGAAGGTATCGTTGGACGACTGGGATTTGTTTACGTCATCGTTCGGATGCAATACTTTTTCTTTATCGGTCAGCTTTCCACCCTGGAGCACGTGTCCGCGATAGGCGATCACCTCATTAACGTTCATATTGCTTTGAGTTCCGCTTCCGGTTTGCCATACCACCAGGGGGAAATAGGCGTCCAGGCTGCCATCCAGAATCTCGTCGCAGACTTTTCCTATGAGTGTCGCTTTTTCTGCAGGAAGAACTCCCGCTGCAAGATTTGTAAGTGCGGCTGATTTTTTGAGATAAGCAAACGCGCGGATGATTTCTTTCGGCATCCGGTTTATATCTTGCGCAATTCTGAAATTATCAATACTGCGCTGGGTTTGGGCGCCATAATAAGCTGTTGCGGGCACTTTTACTTCACCCATCGTATCTTTTTCAATCCGGAAATCCATGTGATTATTGTGTTTGAAAAAGACAAAATTAACCACAATCCGGAACACTCATTGCTATTTCCGGATGGGTTGAGTATCACAGCCGGCTAAATATAGTCAGAATGTAAATGCACAGATAAAGACGAGCACTACCTCTTTGATCTGCTTTTCCGGCCCAATCCCGATGCACCTAATAAAGTCCGTGTAATAATGCCGGCAGCAGTTCTTTCCACCTGTCTGGCTGCTCCGCTGTTAAGGATCTTCCCCTGGGTGGATGGTTGTGGTTTTGCTGACTCCGGCGGTGGTTTGGAGGGATCAGGGTGTAACCGCTTTTAATAATGTTCAGAAAGTCTGCCATTGTCAATTGTCAACTGTTTACGGCCAGCAACTGCGCCAGCTTCCTCTCCAGCTCCTGAATACGTTTTTCAAAATCGGGGAGGTGGCGGACAGCGACCTGGCTTCTCAGGGCACTCGTGTAATCGTAGGCCGGGCTACCGGTCACCGCGCTGTTAGGGGTCTTTAGTGATTTGGTAACTCCGCTTTGTGCATTGATCCTGCTGCCGTCGGCAATTTGTAAATGCCCGACGATACCAACCTGTCCTCCCACCATCACATTCTTTCCCAGCTTGGTGCTTCCAGAAACACCTGCCTGTGCAGCAATCACGGTATGATTGCCCACTTCTACATTATGTGCGATCTGAATGAGGTTATCTAGTTTTGCACCTGCCCGGATTAACGTGGAACCGATGGTGGCACGGTCAATCGTAGTATTCGCGCCGATCTCTACGCCATCCTCCACCACGACATTCCCCATCTGCGGTATCTTTTTGAAACTTCCGTCAGTTTGCGGAGCGAAACCGAAGCCATCACTGCCGATGACGCAACCTGCATGGATGGTTACCTGCTTTCCGATCACACAACCGGAATAGATTTTCGCGCCGGGAAGAATAACGGAATCCTCACCGATATTCACGCCGTCCCCGATATATACCTGGGGATAGACCTTGGTATGATTTCCTATTTTCACATCTTCACCTATGTAGGCAAATGCGCCGATAAAAACATGCTCGCCCAGCATAGCCGTTGTTGAAATATAAGACGGTTCCTGAATACCGGTGAGGTGTTGTTTCACCATTTCCTGGTATTTGGAAAGAAGGGCTGCAAATGCCAGGTAGGCGTCCGGAACGCGGATCAGCGTGGCCTGGACTTTCCCTTTGAGCGCAAGATGATCATTCAGCAGGATTATGGAGGCCCGGGTTGTGTACAGGTGATCCTCATATTTTGGGTTTGCCAGAAAAGCCAGCTGTCCCGGGCGCGCCTCTTCGATCTTTCCGAAAGAGTCCACGGCAACTTCAGGATCTCCTTCCACTTTGCCATTAATCAGTCCCGCGATCTGCGTTGCAGAAAATTGCATATTTTTTTGTTTGGCATGAATCAGTCGCCCGGATTAATTCCTCACGCAAGGTAACAAATATAGAATTTTTTCACCTCGGAGGCCAGGCTCCGCCGTATCAGGGCATTGTCTACTTCAGAAATATCCCGTACCTCTCCGTCTTTAAATAAAATGTTTATTTTTTCATCTTCCGGATTATAGGTAGTATTTGTATGTTCTCCTTGAAAGACAAAATAATTCGCTTCTTCCGGCTGAAGCTTCATTTTGCGTATCGCATTTTCCCGATGCGATTCCAGTATTTTTTTATCAACAGGTGCAGCCTGCAATTTTACTTTGAGCAGTTGCCGGTTGATCAGCATGCTGCTGAGTGTCGATAAAACATTATCCCCATGATTCATCCATAATTTTAATGCGCTCATCACGTCGTAGTCGTCTATGCGGATGAATGCCTTCAGATATTCCATGGGGTCCTTTACTGATGGAGAAAGAAAAAAATCCAGCGGATCAGAACCGGAATAAAGATGCTCCCCGGATGCGATCAATTCCTTTGCGCGGTCAATGATTTTCACCAGCATGCTTTCCGCACTCACTACGGTTTTATGGAGATAAACCTGCCAGTACATCAATCGCCGGGCAACAAGAAATTTTTCGATTGAATAAATTCCTTTTTCCTGAACCATGAGTTCGCCGTTATAAACCGTAAGCATATGGATTATTCGGTCATAACCGATCACGCCTTCTGATACACCTGTAAAGAAACTATCCCTGTTCAGGTAATCCATTCTGTCCGCATCCAGTTGCCCCGATACCAGCTGATGTAAAAAACGTTTGGGATAGTGATCTGTGAAGATTTCGATTGCTATGCCGAGCTGACCATTCAATTCTTCATTGAGCTGCTGCATGATGTGCAGCGATACCGTTTCATGATGAACGTTGTCTATTAACCTGTTTTCAAGCGCATGAGAGAAAGGGCCGTGGCCCGCATCGTGCAGGAGAATGGCGCACTTTGCACCGAGCTCTTCGGATTCGTTAATGGAAATGCCTTTTCCTTTTAGTGAGTTGAGTGCATTTCCCATCAGATGGTAGGCGCCTAATGCGTGATGCAGACGGGTATGCACAGCACCCGGGTAAACCAGATGGGCAAAACCCATTTGCTGAATGCGGCGCAGGCGCTGAAAAAAAGGATGTCCGATCAACTCCAGGATCAATGGATGATCAATGGTAATAAAACCATAAACCGGATCATTAATGATTTTCCTGGATGCTGCTGCCATTGGTCATTTGATTTTGTTAAAAGAAGTCAAATCCAGGTTCAAATTTAAGAATGACTGACTGATAAACTATCTTTAGAATTACGAAATGACTAACCTATGGCATTGGGAACTATTCTTTGGGTAGATGATGAGATCGAAAGCCTTCAATCACATATCCTTTTTCTGAAAAATAAAGGATACGAAGTGACTGCGATGACAAACGGATTGGATGCAATTGATTTTGTGAAAGAAAACCCGGTGGATGTGGTACTGCTTGACGAGACCATGCCGGGCATCAGCGGATTAGAAACACTCGCCAAGATCAAAGAGGCAAACCAGCAGATACCTGTGGTGCTGATCACCAAGAACGAGACCGAAAACCTGATGGATGAAGCCATTGGCCGGCAGATTACAGATTACCTGATCAAGCCGGTGAACCCCAACCAGGTTTTGCTGAGCCTGAAAAAAATCATTGATAACAAAAGACTGATTGCGGAAACAACCACTACAGCTTATCAGCAACAATTCCGCGAAATGTTCATGGCATTGAACAGCAATCAGGATTACAATGAGTGGATGGACCTGTACAAAAAAATTGTGTACTGGGAATTGGAAATGGAAAAAAGCAATAGTCCGGAAATGCGGGAAGTGTTTCAGACCCAGAAGCAGGAAGCGAACACCGAATTCTTTAAATTCATTTCGAAGAATTATACCAAATGGCTGAACCCGAAGCAGGGTGCTGTGCCCACCATGTCTCACACGCTGATGCGAAACAAGGTGTTTCCAAGCCTGGAGAAAGGAACTTCATTATTTTTTGTACTGATCGACAATCTCCGGTTCGACCAATGGAAGGCCATTCAGCCAGTGTTTGCAGAGAATTTCAGGATACAGTCCGAAGAGACCTTTTACAGCATCCTTCCTACGGCCACGCAATATTGCCGCAACGCCATTTTCGCCGGACTAATGCCTGCAGAAATAAATGCTCTTTACCCGTCGTTGTGGAAGAATGACGAAGAGGAGGGAGGAAAGAATCTCGCAGAAGAAGAATTTTTCAGAGGACAGTTAAAGCGCATGAAAATGGATCAACTGAAAACCTCTTACACAAAGGTCCTCAACCATCAGGCGGGGCAGGATCTGGTAAATAATATTCATAATCTGGTAAACAATGACCTGAATGTGATCGTGTATAATTTCGTTGACATGCTCAGTCATGCGCGCACTGAAATGGAAGTATTGAAAGAATTGGCGAGTGACGAAGCGAGTTATCGAAGTATCACGACAAGTTGGTTTGAACATTCCCCGCTTCATCAGGCATTGAAGAAAGTTGTTGACAAAAAGATCACGATCATTCTGGCAACTGATCACGGCAGCGTACGTGTGAAGACGCCTTACAAAGTGGTTGGCGATAAACAAACCACTACCAACCTTCGGTATAAGCACGGTCGCAACCTCAACTATGAGCCAAAAGAAGTGTTAGCCTTTCGCGATCCAAAGGAAGCAGGACTTCCCGTTCCCACCATCAATTCTTCTTTCATTTTCGCCAAGGGCGACGGATTTCTTTGCTATCCCAATAACTATAATTATTATGCGAATTATTACCGCAACAGTTTTCAGCACGGGGGCGTAAGCATGGAGGAAATGATCGTGCCAGTGATTAAGATGACGGGGAAAGCGGGGTGATAGTAGTATCCGCCTGAGTTTTTAGTGGATAATGTTGGACTTCTATTTCGAATTCGATCCTGGGATCCATCTACCATCAACCATTCACCTTTTTTCCCTGTGGATAAAATCCCTCCCCACAATCCAACCAAATAAGCAACTTTGCAATATGAAATACAATCTGACGACGCTTGATAAAATCGAGAAACTCCTTCATGAAACCGGTTACGTGATCCGGTATGAAAGGGGTAATTTTCAAAGCGGGTATTGTATCCTGGAAGAGAAAAAAGTGCTTGTTCTCAATAAATTTCTTCCGTTGGAAGGCCGTATCAATACCCTGATAGACATAATTCCGCAGTTGAAAATTAATGCAGAGCAACTTCCTCCCGAAAGCAGAAAGGTATTCGAAAACCTGCTGAAGACGGAAGCATGATCCCGGATTTGAACTATTTTCGGTAAGTGAATCAGCCGCCTTTAAAAATTACTTTTCTTGGAACGGGCACCAGTGTTGGTGTTCCCATGATCGCATGCCCCTGCGCAGTCTGTCATTCTTCTGATAAAAAAGATAAACGTCTTCGGTCGAGTATTCTGGTTGAATCCGAAACGACCAGACTGGTTGTGGATACTACGCCTGATTTCCGGTATCAGATGTTGCGAGCGCAGGTGACCAGGCTGGATGCTGTATTATTCACACATCCGCATAAGGATCATCTTGCCGGCATGGATGATGTGCGTGCATACAATTTTTTTTCAGGAAAACCTATGGATGTATACGCAAATGAAATGACTCAGGAAGTTATCATCCGTGAATTTCCCTATGCTTTTACTGACATCCGGTATCCGGGTATTCCGGAGATCCGCTTGAATACGATTGCCACTGAAACATTCTCCGTCGGAGATATTGAGGTGATGCCCGTGCAGGTATGGCATCTTAAAATGCCCGTGCTGGGGTTTCGGTTTGGAAGATTTACATACATCACGGACGCAAGCCGGATGGATCAACCCGAAAAGAAAAAAATCCTGGGCAGCGAAGTCCTTGTGCTGAATGCGCTCCGTAAAGAAAAACATATATCCCATTTTAGCCTGGATGAAGCCATTGGTTTCGTGCGTGAATTACAAATTCCCCGGGCTTATTTTACCCACATCAGTCACCAGTTAGGGAAACACGCCGATGTACAACCGGAGTTACCCGCGGGCATGCAACTTGCATATGATGGACTTGTTATTATCGTTGATCGTTAAGAGTTGACGGTTGACAGTTGACCGTTGACGGTTGATGGTTGACGGTTGATAGACTTCCATGTACCATCCACCATATACCATTAACCTTCTTTTAGCATGTCTTTAACAAAATGATTTTTAACCATAACGTTATACGCGAGTCTCATTGTCATCTGCAAAACAAACTTTATGAAAAAAGCGATCTGGTTAACAGGAATAATGCTGGGAATATTGGGGTTTTCATTCGGCCAGACATCCATTGAATTCATTCCTACGGCCGGATATACATTTCCGGACAGACTGGATTTTAACCAGTCTTATGGCCGGTTAAGTGGTGCCGTAAATTTGGGAGGATCCTTTCAATTTAATTTCAGTCGGCGTTTTGGCCTGGAGTTGATGTATGACCGCGTGGATGCACCGGCAAAAATGTATGACTATCCGAGTCATGCCGATCAGACACCGTTTTATCAGACCCAGGCAGGCATCAATTATATCATGGCAGGCCCTGTATCCTCCGTGCAGGTTCCCGGGTCTCCGGTTCACTTGTTTTTTGGCGCATTGATAGGAGCGGCTATTAACACGCCGGGACCAACGGATCTTTCGAGCAATGTAGGTTTTGCCTGGGGTCTTCAAACAGGTACGGATATTTTTTTCAACCCGCGCCTGGGTCTGAGAATCAGCGCCAGGTTATTGTCTGCTGAACCACCCGGGGGCGGATCCGGATATTATTTCGGAAGTTTCGGAGAAACCAATGGCGGTTATTTTACAAATCCGTCAATTTACCAATTTGCGTTCAACGCTGGATTGATCATTGGCCTCGGAAGACCGTTGCCAGAATACGCACGGCCACAAAGAAGTTATCGCAGGCCTCCCCCGCGCAGATATTATTACTACTAAAAAAATTTAGACAACCGGTAATCATATTTCCACTAAAAGGGTATTGTGTTCGGCACAATGCCCTTTTATCTTTGATAAAAAGAATATGTGGGAATGGATTCGTGCGTATCTGACATTTACCCGGAAAGAACGAATTGGCGTGCTTGTGCTCCTCGCCATCATCCTGGTCTTATTTGTTTTTCCTTATTTTTTCCAGCCGAAGCCGGGCTCAAAAGATCCGCTTGCCTATGAGAAATATCAGGATGGGATCCGGAAATTTCGGTCTGCGGAGGCGGAAAATGCCATTAATCAGTCCGGCCCTCCTGATCTCCGGAGATCTGCTGATCGGGCGGGTTCTGCTGATCCTGAAAGAGCGGCAGAACAGAATGATTTATCCGATCCGCATTCGAATAGGACAGACCGCAATCCTGAACAGGCGAATTTTCCCTCCACAAAAAATATTTCATCCGGCGTAATGGAACCACGCGCGGATCTTTTTTATTTCGACCCAAACCTGACCTCCGCAGAGGACTGGCGCAGGCTGGGATTAGGTGACAGACTCATTCAAACTATTGAACATTATATTCAAAAGGGTGGCAGCTTCCGGAGCGCTTCAGATTTGAAAAAATTGTACGGGCTCAGAGCGGTGGATTTTGAGCGCTTGTTTCCCTATGTACGAATTCGGGAACCTCCAGTGAATTTCCGTCAGCAGACCAGGAGCATTAAACCGGGTTGGGATAAGATTCGTTTGAACGGTCCACAAGATGTCTCACGCCGTTCGTCTAATTATGATCATGACAGGGGCAATAAGAGCAGGGCTAATTCTGGAAGGGACTCACAAGCCGCGGCTGGCTTTTCTTCGCACACTTCAAAATATATGGGTGGTGGAAATGACAGGAAAAAATTGGAGGACCTGGACATAAACCAGGCTGATTCTATCATATGGTGCCGTCTGCCGGGCATCGGAATAAAACTGGCTTCGAGGATTATCCATTTTCGGGATAAGCTGGGCGGATTTTATTCGGTTGACCAGCTGCGTGAAACTTTTGGATTGCCGGATTCCATTTTTCAAAAGATCAGGCCTTTCCTGCACACCGGGACAATGGAGTTGCAAAAAATAAATCTGAACTCATCCAAACAGGAGACCTTGCAGGAGCACCCCTATATACGCTGGAAGCTCGCGAGAATGATTATCCAATACCGTGAACAGCATGGTGGTTTTAAAATGGTGAACGAGCTTCAGCAAATTGCCGAAATGGATCCGGAGAAATTCAGGAAACTTGAACCGTATCTGGAGGTGAAGTAAGCTGTGTTGGGCAAATTAAACAGACTACATATCTCCCGCGGAATGGACTTACAAACTCAGAAGGCGTAAGTATTCATCTTCGCGATCAGATTCCTTATCAAAATACCAGTAAATTTCTTTGTTGTTGATGAAGACAAATTCAATCGTATCATAATTTGTCTTAACCATTCTGCCGCCCGAAGTTTTTTCAACAATCCGGTTCCCGCGGCTGAAAAATAGTACATGTGAAAGATTTACAGGAAATGAACTGACTGCTCCTTTGGATTGTGGAGTTGTAAAAATTGACATGAGTGAGATTTATTTTGCCATTACTTATCCTTCGGTCTTTTAGCAAAGGTTAGCCTCAACAAGCACATTTATGACGCTATCCGGTTTTTTCTTTTACAGTGTACAAATTTAGACCTTTTTATATGGGGGTACCTTAAAAAAATTGAAAAGAATGAAGACTGAATCACCATATTTCCCTCCTGGCCCAACACTAAATAGTTGAACCGATACAAAACTAACATCTGTTAGTATTTTATTTAAAAAATTTGTAACTTGCTTAGAGATTCAAATGAATCTTGGACAGCTTGGTTAACGATTGTTTGCTGTTTAAAGGCAGCAACCCCCGGTTGTTGCCTTTTTTATATCCTGAACGCTCACTTATGAATTTTGAATTAGAGGAGATTTCCCGCCAGGCCGCAGCAACCGCCAGGGATTTTGCACAACAACATATTAGGCCACATGTTATGGAATGGGATGAATCCCAGCATTTCCCGCACGAGATCATGCATGCTATGGGAAAGCTCGGATTGATGGGCGTCGTGGTTCCCGAAGCTTACGGCGGTTCGGGAATGAGTTATATTGAATACATCCTGATCATTGAAGAAATAGCAAAAGTGTGTGGATCGATCGGACTCAGTCTCGCAGCGCACAATTCTCTCTGCACAGGTCATATTCTGGCTTTTGGTAACGAAGATCAGAAAATGGAATATCTGCCAAAACTCGCCGCTGGCGAATGGATCGGATCCTGGGGACTCACGGAAGCAAATACCGGCAGTGATGCGGCCAATATGCAGTGCACTGCTATCCGCGACGGAAATGAATGGGTCCTGAATGGAACCAAGAACTGGATTACGCATGGTATCAGCAGCAACATTACAGTGGTGGTAGCAAGGACAGGACAGGCAAGAACTAAAAATAATGCAACGGCATTTGTCGTCCTGCGCGGAACACCCGGATTTAAAGGAGGCAAAAAGGAAAATAAGCTCGGTATGCGCGCCAGTGAAACGGCCGAGATGATTTTTGACAATTGCCGCATCCCCGACAGCTGGAGACTCGGTGACGTGGGCGCGGGCTTTAAGCAATCCCTGAAAGTATTGGATGGCGGAAGAATATCCATTGCTGCGCTTGGAGTAGGAATTGCCAAAGGGGCCTATGAAGCAGCGGTACAATACTCAAAAGAGCGTCATCAGTTTGATAAACCCATTTGCTCTTTCCAGGCAATTTCTTTTAAACTGGCAGATATGGCCACCGATATTATGGCGGCTGAGTTACTCACCCTGCAGGCTGCCGATCGAAAAAATAAGGGCCTTCCAGTATCGAAGGAATCGGCCATGGCAAAATATTACTCCAGCGAAGTGGCCGTGAGAACAGCTACGGATGCTGTTCAGATCTTCGGAGGGTATGGTTATACCAAAGATTTCCCGGTTGAGAAATATTATCGCGACAGCAAATTGTGCACTATCGGAGAAGGAACATCCGAGATCCAGAAAATAGTTATCGCACGCGAAGTGCTTCAATGACGATGCAAGAACCCACCATAGGTATTTCGTTTGCCGGGGCGCTTCCTATGGCATAAAATCTTCGTCCTGCTGCTTGCTGTATTTGTCGAACAGTTTATCAATAGCACCTCCGAACAGAGGGAATTTGGATTTGGCAAAATTCTTCATGATCTCCACCGCTTTGAACGCTTGCTCTTCAGTCAGCCCTTCGGCTTTTAATTTGTCGATGAGTTCTTTCATAAGTTCTTTATTCTGGCCAGAGAAAATTTGGGAAAAACTGCCGTGGATTGAAGGGTTGAAACAGGTCAGGCGACTTTTAACAGGCTCATCTTACTGGTATCAAACTTCTTCCTGGCATATTCGAGGGTGAGATGAAATTTATTTTCTTTAGAAGAAGGCAGTTCAAACATCGCATCGGTGAGTATGCTTTCACAGATGCTGCGCAGACCCCTGGCGCCAAGTTTGTATTCCACGGCTTTCTCCACCATGAAATCCAACACATTGTTTTCAATGCTCAGCTGAATGCCCTCCAGCTCAAATAATTTTTTGTATTGACGGATAAGTGAGTTCCTTGGCTCCGTCAGAATGGATCTCAGCGTAACGCTATCCAGCGGATTCAGGTGGGTGACTACCGGCAAACGGCCCAGCAGTTCCGGAATAAGCCCGAATGATTTTAGATCCGGCGCATTCACATGTTGCAACAGGTTCTTACGGGTAAAATCCTGTTGTTCTTTATTGACATTAAATCCGATTGAATTGGTATTGATCCTTCTTGCGATAATCTTATCCACCCCATCAAATGCTCCGCCACAAATGAAAAGGATATTCTGAGTATTGATCTTAATGAGTTTTTGTTCAGGATGTTTTCTGCCACCCTGGGGAGGTACCAGCACATCAGTACCCTCCAGCAGTTTAAGCAAGCCCTGTTGAACGCCTTCACCGCTCACATCACGCGTAATGGAAGGATTATCACCTTTCCGCGCGATCTTATCAATTTCATCTATATAAACGATTCCTCTTTCTGCATTGACCACATCATAATTGCAAACCTGCAGCAGCCTGGTAAGAATACTTTCTACGTCTTCCCCAACATAGCCTGCTTCTGTGAATACAGTTGCATCCACAATTGCAAAAGGAACATTGAGCAATTTGGCGATGGTCTTTGCCAGTAAGGTTTTACCCGTTCCCGTTTCACCGACCATGATAATATTGCTTTTTTCAATCTCCACATCATTGTCAGGCAATTTCTGCTGGAGACGCTTGTAGTGGTTGTATACTGCCACGGCCAGCACTTTTTTTGCGTCATCCTGTCCGATTACATACTCATCCAAAAACCGCTTGATCTCTACCGGCTTTTTAACGGTGAGTTTGAACTGCGAATTGGGCGTTGCGTCCTCTCTAACGATCAATTCCTGCTGGATGATTTCCTGGGCGTGCTCTACACAGTTTTCGCAAATATGCCCTTCCTGACCTGCAATCAGGATCTTCACTTCGTCGCGGCTGCGGCCACAGAAAGAACAATGAAGGGTATTTTTAGCCATTTCCTTTTTATAATAATGGTAAATTTAATCAACTTATGCGCCATTTCCCAATGAAATGAGCAAAAACTGGCCGTCCCGTTTCAGGAAAAGGCCCGGACGCCGCCAAAAGCTTATACGGTGCTGCTGATATGGTCTACGATGCCGTAATCAACTGATTCTTTAGCATCCATCCAGTAGTCGCGGTCGAAGTCCTTAATGATCTGATCGTACTTCTTACCGCAATTTTCTGCCAGCACCTTAGCGGCAATTTCCTTTACTCTCTTGGTTTGTTTTGCCTGAATCTCCAGGTCAACGCTGACGCCCTGAATATATCCTCCCAGGCTGGGCTGATGGATCATCACTTCACCATGGGGGTAAATATATCTGTGGCCCTTGGTTCCCCCACTGAGCAGGATAGATCCCATGGAAGCAGCCAGTCCGATGCAAACTGTACTTACCGGGCTTTTCAACATTTTCATGACATCATAAATGGCCATTCCGCTGGTGACCATACCACCAGGGCTGTTAATCAGGAAACGGATTTCGGTACCCTGCTTGTCAGCATCCAGCAGAAAAAATTTATTGATGATGTCTTTGGCAGAACGATCGTCCACCGGACCCCAAAGTTGAACGGTACGGGTTTCAAAGAAATACTTCTCTAGCTTTTTCATCAGCATGCCAGGATCCGTTTGTGGCTTGTCTTCTTTTTCTTCCTCTGGCTCATCATCCATGCGCAGGGGTTGAACCGGATATTTATTTGAATGCATCATTATTTGTTCTTTAATTGGATTAATCTTTTTTCTCCTTTCGCGGATTAGTCACCAGCACTTCGTCAACCAGGCCGTAATCCTTAGCTTCAATAGCGGTGAGCCAATAGTCACGGTCTGAATCTTTTTCAATCTGTTTAACAGTTTTGCCGGTATGAAAGGAATATATCTCGTATAGCTCCTTCTTTATCTTCCGGATCTCATTTACCGTAATTTCTATATCACTGGCCTGACCGCCGATGCTGCCACTCGGCTGGTGCATCATCACCCGGCTGTGCTTCAGTGCCGTTCTTTTTCCTTTGGTGCCGGCACACATCAGCGTCGCCCCCATGGAGGCGGCCATGCCAATGCAGATCGTGGCCACGTCCGGAGTTACATATTGCATCGTATCATAAACGCCCAATCCAGAATATACACTTCCTCCCGGACTGTTTATGTACATCTGAATGTCACGATGACGGTCCGTACTATCCAGAAAAAGAAGTTGTGCAGTAATGATATTGGCCACCTCATCGTTTATCGGATAACCCAGGAAAATGATTCTGTCCATCATCAGACGGCTGTAAACGTCCATGACCGCAACATTCATGGGACGTTCCTCGATAATATTGGGTGTAAGACCTGTTACCAGATATTTCTTATAACTGTCAAGCGTATTACTGGAAAGGCCAAGGTGTTTGACGGCATATTTTTCAAATTCGGAGCCTGAATTCATAATAGATTTTATTTTTTCTTGAGGATGGATTGGCTGTAACAGGGGTTTCCCGTTCAAATCTCCGTCCAAACTTCTAAACTTCCAAAAAACTGACAGAGTTGCAGTTGGAAATAATAATCCTGCTTGTTTGCAGGATTTTAATGAATCCGTCCGCCATGCTGATGCTCGTGGTCGCTATGCTCCTCCTGCCCGCGATGCACGTGCCCGGGTTCCTCATGATGATGTTCATGTTCATCATGCGTATGTTCTTCGGCGTGATGATGATCGTGCTCTTCCTGGAGTTTGGTGAACTCTTCTGCGCTGATCTCCTGATCCACCGGGTTTACCCGGGATTCCAACCACGACATCATCTTATCGGTCTTCAGTCGCTGATAGGTTTCGTCCACAAATCTTTTGTCCAGCAACATTTTATTTGTATAATCTTCCACCCAAGGCTGTTCATCTCCCTGGGGCAGGCCACCAAGGTAGGAGAATAGCTGGCGCCGGGCGGCTCCGCGCACTTCTTCCACACTGACCTCAAACGGATTTTCCGTAGAAATTTTTTCAGTGATCAGGCTCCATTTCAGGGCGTTTACAAAGGCGGGAAATTCTTTTTCTACCTCTTCCGGCGTTTTCGGTTTTTCTCCCCCGTTAAGCAGCCAGCGTTTCAGGAAAGATTCCGGGAATTCCACTTTGGTGCCGTCAAGCAATTTATGATAGATTGTATGTTGAAGTTGACTGCTTGCCTGAACTTTCCACTGGGCGCCCATATCCTCCCTCACTGCCTCACGGAATGCTTCCGCGGTTTGAATTTCCCTGGAAGGATAGATTTTTTTAAAAAAGCTTTCGTCCAGTTCGGCTTTTTCCACAAATCCGACTTTCGTAATAACCAACCTAAAATATTTTTCTGCATCTGCTGAACTTTCTTTGTCCAGACCCAGGTCCTGCATGATCCAAGCTCTTTCCCTGGAATCAAATGCTTCGGACAACCGCAGGATCATTTCATCAGCCTTTTTTTTACCCATGAGTTGGGGCCGGAATGATTCGGAGAAATATTTTACGAGTAATGAATTCTCTTTGGTCTGTGATCCTTCGACGGAATTTCCTTCAGGATCCGCTTCCTGAAAACTAAGGTTAAGCACATGGTCGTCACTGCTCACCGATTCCGGTTCGGTCATCGTTCCGTTTTTTACCCTGAGCCTTTCAATTTCTGCATTCAGCATTTCGTCGGACACAAGGATCTGGTAACGTACAGGCGAAAGGGAAGCCAGATCCGGTAACTGGAACTGAGGTTTCAGTCCGACCTCAAAAGCAAAGGAATAATCTTCGGGCTGCCCCATATTGATCTGCCGGGTATCATTTTCGGGCAAAGGAAGCGGCTGGGCAAAAATGTCCAGATGCTCCGAGCTCATATAGTCGGTTAGTTTCTTCTCAAGACTTTTCAACACTTCATCTGTGAAAACGGAACTTCCATACATTTTTTTTATGAGCCCGGGTGGCACCATGCCTTTGCGGAATCCGGGAATATTCGCCTTCCTGCCATATTCTTTAAGTGCCTTCTCAAATGAGGGCAGATAGTCGTTCCTTTCGATCTTAATCGTGATCTTATCATTTAACAAACCGATATTTTCTCTGGTAACTGTACCCATACAAATATTTTTTTGAATGCCTCCGGCCGGAAAACCCGTCATTCGCATGAAACGGGCAGCAAAATTAAGAAAATCCGGGGATAAAAAGAGATAACGAACCTAGCTGCAAATCTATCGGCCCGACCCACCCGGCCGGGAAATGATGATGCGGCCTGTTCCTTTTTGGAGCAGAGAATATAAGGTTTTGAATTGAGCCGCTACAGCGTCTCGCAAAAACTGAATTGGCAGTTTGCAGATATTTCGTAACTTGGGTGTGCCAATTTATTTAATATTAAACATGTTGATATGAAAAAGTTTTTCTTGCTGCTGGTGTTATCTTTCTCCATTGCTGCAACATATGCAGCTGGTGACGGTACCTGGACCGGCTACATCAGCGATTCACACTGCGGCGCAAAAGGTAATAATGATGCGCATGCCGCCTGCGCTAAGAAATGTATTAAAGAAGGGTATGCTCCTGTTTTTGTAGTTGGTGATAAAGTGTATACCATCAATGATCCTAAAAAAGTTTCCAAGTTTATAGGAGACAAAGTAACGATTTCGGGGACCATTAACGGTGATGCCATCGCCATCGACAAAATCAGCAAATAGGCCAGGTTAAATTTGATGGCATTCCGAATGCCCGACCAGCAGAAGTATAAATCCAAAATATACCTCTCCTGGTTTTTTATATTTAAACCGTAAAGGCCGGCTCTTTATTTGAGTAATCTCATTTTCGATTTTCTACTATTCTGCCACAATTACCTTGTTCCCATTTTTTCGTCTGACTGATAAAACACCGCCTCTTTTCAGCACGGTCCAGGTATACCCTTCACCGGCAGGGACTTCTTTTAACAGGGCATCATTCAGCAGTACAGCCGATGGTTTGACTTTTAGCTTTATAAGTTCTGTGCCATCATTATCAAAAGTGCGGTAATAGACTCTCACTTTGCCGGTATCCGGTTTATCAAATTCAACACTCAAATACTTCTTAAAGGAACCTTTATAATCTGCCTGCTGTATGACGGAGGTAGTTGACAGAATATGATCTTCCACAGGCGCCAGCACCGGGAAGCTAGCCATAGCCCGCAAATAATGCCTCACATAATCTCCGTAGCCATCTGTAAGCCAGGGTTCATCGGTTGGGAAACAATTTTTTCCGTCAAAATCAACCGCATAAGTGGCCCAGTTCAGTTCGTGGATGGCGTTGGTGTAAAGCGTTGAATCGCCGGTTAATAACACATATAATAATTCATCTGCAGCCTGCCTGGAACTATGGCTGTTTCCGGGAACCCTGAACACAGACTGCTCGTTGGTAACTATCACACCATATTTCTTCCATTTTTCATTTGCAAAATTTACGTGTACCCAATTAATAATGCTTTTTACCTGTATTTTCCATTCGGGAAAATACAGGGGATGTTCCATCATGTACCGGGCGCAGGTCATAGCGTTTATTTGCGTTTGACTCCACTCGCCAACATCTTCAAAAAACGGCCCCCACATATTATTTTGTATAGGATATTTTTTGAGCCAGGCCAGTATTTTACCAGAGGCTGTTTTATAAGCAGCTGTATTGCCTTTATTTAATTCTATCAAATCAAAAAACAGTTGCAGTGTAGGCGTAAGGTTGCTAGTATAGCAGGCCGTATCAGTTGATTTGCCGGTTCCCCCTTTTAATTTAAGTAAGACTGTTTTTCCCGAAAATACATTTACCTTAAAAGGAAGCGGCGAATGTTCTGCATTGCCGGGTTTTACATTTGCGGCAAGCGTATTGGCTATTTTCACGGCAGCATCCAGAAACACAGGATCGTTTTTTATTTTATATACATGTACCAGTTCAAGCCCAAAGGAACCCGCTTTATCAGGCTGCGCCACATCCTTTCCATTGATCATATCACCGTCGTATATCCCGGAATAAATCAGTGTATTATAAGGGAAAGGGATATCAGGCCACTTACAGTGGGCTGGCGATAGTCCGTGGGTTAAATAGTAATCGGCTAAAAAATAAATGTTTGCTTTTATATTTTCATCACCCATGTAGGCATATAATAACTGCCACGACGAAATTGCCATCATAAACTGGTCGCCGCCAATACCGCGCGGGTCATCAATATTTTTATTCCACACCTGGTGGTTCATGTAATAGGGCAATCCATTCAGGTCCCTGCGCATCTTAGACCAAAAATTCCATATGGTACTCAGGTTATGGTCATAAGCGATCGCGGGATCTGCGTTGTACCAGGGTATAATATTTCCATCCTTATCCGTTTGGATAGGATGGTAAATCAATAATTCATCCTGCTGTGCAAATAAATTTTTTGTCGAAATAGCAAAAAACAATATTAACAGTGTGGTGGCTTTTTTGATCATGTTCTTCCGGGTATGCGTTTGATTTTATCGGTAAGGGGAAATTAATTTAAGTTCTCAGGAACCATCTTTCATCTTATTTCCGTTTAACGTAAAACCCCCTGTATCAAAACGTACAGAGGGTTTGTGCGGGTGGAGGGACTCGAACCCACATGCCTCGCGGCGTCAGATCCTAAGTCTGATACGTCTGCCAATTTCGCCACACCCGCTTTTGGTCTCAGTGAATAAGAGCTTGAATTTTAGTGTTGACGGTTGACGGTCGACGGTTGAAGGACTTCATGTACAAGGCCGCATTTGGATTCGGTTAACCGCCAACCGTCAACCGTCAACACTCCGAAGGGGCACAAAACTACCTTAAATTCCGTAAATTCGTAGTAATGGAAACTGTCGCGGCTATTCCGAAGTATAATCTGACGGAAGAACAGGAAAAAAGATTGATTTTGAGGGAATACCGGGCCCTTTTACGCTCATTGAAACCGAAGTTGAAAGCAGGAGATAAAGAGCATGTCCGGGACGCTTTTGAGCTTGCTGCCGAAGCGCATAAAACCATGCGCCGTAAAAGTGGCGAGCCCTATATTCTTCATCCGTTGGCCGTAAGCCGCATCTGCGTAGAAGAGATCGGCCTCGGCGTGCGGTCCACCATCTGCGCCCTGCTGCACGACGTTGTGGAAGATACCGATATCAGCCTCGATGATATTGAGCGTGATTTCGGGAGTGAAATTGCGAGGATTGTGGACGGACTGACCAAGATCTCCAATGTCATTGATGTGAACGCCTCCCAGCAGGCGGAGAATTTCAAAAAAATACTGCTTACCCTTACTGACGATCCCCGCGTGATCCTGATCAAGCTTGCCGACCGGCTGCACAACATGCGCACCCTGGATAGCATGAAGCGCGACAAGCAACTGAAAATCTCCTCCGAAACCGTTTATGTGTTTGCTCCGCTGGCTCACCGCATGGGACTTTACAATATCAAGACCGAGCTGGAAGATCTTGCGATGAAATATCTCGAGCCGGATGAATATAAGGAAATCGCACGGAAGCTGGCTGAGACCAAACGCGAACGTTCGCGGTATATCAATGAGTTCATTAAGCCACTGCGCGAGAATATGGAGCGGTCTGATTTTGATTTTGAAATTCACGGCCGTCCGAAAAGCATTCATTCCATCTGGACCAAAATGAGGAAGAAGGGAGTGCGATTTGAGGAAGTGTATGACCTGTTTGCAATCCGGATCATCATCAACTCCCCGCCTGAAATGGAAAAAGCCGATTGTTGGAAAGTATATTCCATGATTACGGATGAATATTCTCCTTCTCCAGAAAGGCTCCGCGACTGGCTGAGCAATCCGAAGTCGAACGGGTACGAAGCCCTGCATACTACGGTCATGGGCCCCCAGGGAAAATGGGTCGAGATCCAGATCCGTTCCAAACGCATGAACGAAATCGCGGAAAAAGGACTTGCCGCCCATTGGAAATATAAAGAAGGGGCAAATGATGAAAGCCGCTTTGATAAATGGTTCCAGCAGATCCGGGAAGTGCTGAATATGGAGGACAATGACTCCATCAACTTCCTTCAGGATTTCAAAATGAGCTTTCTTGCCGAGGAAATTTATGTGTATACGCCCAAGGGCGATGTAAAAATGATGCCTATCGGATCCACTGCGCTTGATTTTGCTTTTTCCATCCACAGCGCCATCGGCGAGCAGTGTATCGGGGCAAAAGTAAATCATAAGCTGGTGCCCATCAGTCATAAACTGAGAAGCGGCGACCAGGTGGAGATCATTACGTCCAGCAAACAACATCCTACGGAAGACTGGCTCAATTTCGTAGTCACTGCCAAAGCAAAAAGCAAGGTAAAAGACTCGCTGAAGGAAGAAAAGCGCAAGATCGCCGACGAAGGAAAATATATCGTGCAAAAAAAACTTGAGAATTATGGTGCCGCGTTCAATCAGCACAATATAGATACCCTCACCACCTACTATAAATTCAATTCATCCCTGGATCTTTATTACCAGGCAGCCATAAAAAACCTTGAGCTCAAGGAACTGAAGGAATTTCAGTTACTTGGTGACAGGCTGGAACCACCCAAGCCGGCGAAGGCAGTAGTTGACACCAAACCGGAGGGAACCTTTACTCCCTCCCAACGGAAGGACACCGAGCTGGTTATATTTGGCGAAAGCAGCGACAAAATTGTGTACACCCTGGCGAATTGCTGCAAGCCTATTCCGGGAGATGACGTTTTCGGATTTGTGACAACCGGAAAAGGATTGACGATACACCGCACGAACTGCCCGAATGCAACCAGGCTTCTTTCGAGTTATGGTCATCGCGTAGTAAAAACAAAATGGGCCAAGAACAAGGAGATTTCATTTCTTACCGGTATCAGGATTGTGGGCATTGATGATGTAGGCGTGATCAATAAAATTACCAACCTGATTTCCGGAGAACTCCGCATTAACATAAACGCCCTCACGGTAGAAGCAAAAGAAGGTCTTTTTGAAGGAAGCATTAAAGTGTATGTGCACGATAAGGAAGAATTGGACGAAGCCGTCAGCAGACTCAAGCAACTCAGCGGAATACATTCGGTTGACCGCTTCGACACCGAAAATGGTTAATGCCCCGGGAAAAAAATTTCGCATTGAATTCCATTCACTTATTTTTGCGCCGTTCCGTTAAACTGCAAATCACTACTGATGGTTGATGTTATTCTCGGCTTGCAATGGGGAGATGAAGGCAAGGGCAAGATTGTGGATTATTTCGCGCCGCGCTATGATATCATTGCACGGTTCCAGGGCGGACCGAATGCCGGACATACCCTTTATGTTAATGACCAAAAGATTGTTCTTCACCAAATACCCTCCGGAATCTTTCACGAAAATACCATCAACCTGATTGGAAATGGCGTGGTGCTTGATCCGGTCACCCTGAAAAAAGAATGTGAATCGGTTAAATCATTCGGCATTGATTTTCGAAGGAATCTTTATATCGCACAAAGGACTCATATTATCCTGCCCACTCACCGCGCGCTGGATAAGGCTTCCGAAATTTCCAAAGGAAATGAAAAGATAGGATCCACGCTGAAGGGGATAGGCCCATCTTATATGGATAAAACGGGGCGGAACGGCTTGCGTGTAGGCGATTTGATGGATAAGAATTTTACCACCCAGTATATCCGGCTCAGGCTAAAGCACCAGAAATTGTTGGACGGCCTTCATTTTCAGGAAGACGTTTCGGCATGGGAAGAAGAATTTTTCGAGGCGCTTGATTTCATGCGTCAGTTCAAGATCGTGGCAGGAGAATATTTTATCAATGAAAAGATCGGCCAGGGCAAAAAAGTGCTGGCAGAAGGAGCCCAGGGAAGCATGCTGGATGTAGACTTTGGCACCTTTCCGTTTGTGACTTCGTCAAACACCATTTCGGCCGGCGTTTGTACCGGCCTTGGCGTGGCACCACAGCAGATCCGGGATGTGATCGGCGTAACCAAAGCATATTGTACGCGCGTTGGAAGCGGGCCCTTCCCCACCGAGCTCAATGATGAAACCGGCGACCGGCTCCGAAAGGCGGGAAGCGAATTCGGCGCGACTACCGGAAGGCCCCGCCGTTGCGGCTGGATTGACCTTGTTGCACTGCGCTATGCCTGCATGATCAACGGCGTCAGCAACCTGGTGATGACCAAGGCTGATGTGCTGGATGATTTTGAAAAACTGGAAGTATGCGGAAAGTACAGGATTGACGGTAAGGAGACCAGTGAAATTCCTTTCCAGATGCTGCAACATGTTATTGAGCCGGTTCTTACGCCTTTTAAAGGATGGAGGTCGGATATTACAGGTGTCAGTAGTTATGGCGGATTGCCCGCAGCCATGAAAGCATATACTTCTTTCATAGATAGTTCCCAGACAGTTAAGGATTCATACAGTTCAAACGGGCCGGGCCGTAACCAAGTGACAGAAAACCTCTAGC
>JANWIY010000139.1 GCA_025449645.1 Chitinophagaceae bacterium
ACGTCCGCCTTTATCGCTGCTCATTGATCATATTGATTATATCGTGAAGCTGGCAGGTGTAGACTATGTGGGACTGGGCTCCGATTTCGACGGCATCGAATCCGCTCCCCGGGAACTGGATGGTGTGGAGGATTACCCGAAAATAACAGAAGCTCTTTTACAACGTGGGTATAGCAAGAAAGATATTTACAAAATCCTTGGAGGGAATTTCCTGAGGGTGCTGAAAGCGAATGAGCCCCATCCGGGGTCAATCAAAAATTGATCAGTTTTCTGAGGCATTCTTCAAGACGCGCCGGCGCCAGGAAATTTTTCTCCAGGTCGCGGCTGAAAGGAACGGCTGTATCCAAAGAAGCGCACCTGATCACCGGCGCATCCAGGGCCTTAAAGCAGTGCTCCGAAATCCAGGCACTAATTTCTCCTCCGATCCCTCCCGTCAGCGTGTCTTCGTGCAGTATCAGGACCTTTCCGGTTCTTAATACCGCTTCCCGGATGGCTTCGTAGTCCAATGGAAGGAGGGTTCTCAGGTCAAGGATAAAAAATGAAACAGCGGGATGTTTTTGAGCAATATCGGTGGCCCAATGGACCCCTGCACCATAGGTAATGATGCTGATCATATTTCCTTCCTGCACTATCCGGGCTTTTCCGATTTTGGCCTGATAATAATTTTCTGGCAGGGTGCCGCTGATACTCCTGTAAAGCGCTTTATGTTCAAAGAAAAGAACGGGATTGGGATCGTTGATAGCGGCTATCAGCAAGCCTTTCGCATCCGCGGGGTTGGAAGGATACACAACTTTCAATCCTGGTGTGTGGGCAAACCAGGCTTCATTGCTTTGAGAATGGAATGGCCCTGCGCCAACACCGGCACCTGTTGGCATGCGGATAACGGTATCAGCTGTTTGGTTCCAGCGATAATGGATTTTAGCGAGGTTATTAATGATCTGGTTGAAGCCCATTGTCGCGAAATCGGCGAATTGCATTTCCACGACAGTTTTAAAGCCTTCCAGGCTAAGGCCCAATGCTGCACCCAGGACGGCACTTTCGCAGAGTGGCGTATTGCGTACCCGGGCAGGGCCGAATTTTTCCAGGAATCCTTCAGTGATCTTGAAAGCGCCACCATATTCAGCAATGTCCTGCCCCATCAGGATCAGGTTTTCATGCATTTCCATACTCTGCATAAGCCCTTCCCGGATGCCATCGATCATTCTTTTTTCCGGGTGGCCAGTCGCGTTCTCTGGCGCGGTTACCGAAGTTTCGTATTCAGTGGAGTCCTGAACGGGGGCATACATATCAGCCAGCTCCCTTGAGCTGTCGGGTATAACTTGTTTTTCATCCACTGCAATGGCCTGATCAATCTCTTTCCGGAAGAAATCCCGGATCTCGTCAATCTTTTCCGGGCCTAGCACTCCTGCCTGCAGCAGATACATTTCATAGGAAGAGACCGGGTCCTTATTTCCCCAGCGCTCAAACATTTCTGCAGGGATATACCTGATTCCGCTCGCTTCTTCATGTCCCCGCATACGGAAAGTGATGCACTCAATCAAATAAGGTTTTTGCTCCCGGATGCAATAATCCCGCACACCCAAAATAGTATCATAAACAGCGAGTATATTGTTCCCATCTATTTGGACGGCTTCCACGCCATAGCCCTTGCCTTTATCTGCGAGGCTGCTGCACCGGTATTGTTCAGATACCGGCGTGCTTAAAGCGTATCCGTTATTCTCAATCAGAAAAATCACAGGGAGATCCCAAACAGCCGCCAGGTTAATTGCCTCGTGGAAATCGCCTTCGCTCGTGCCACCTTCACCCGTAAATGCGAGGGCCACTTTATTTTCTTTTTTCAGTTTATAAGCCAGGGCCACCCCGTCAGCAACCGCCAGCTGCGGACCCAGGTGAGAGATCATTCCGCAAACCTGGTGCTCCCTGGATCCGAAATGAAAACTTCTTTCCCTTGCATTGCTATATCCTTCGGCGCTGCCCTGCCATTGAAGAAAGAGTTTTTGGAAAGGCATTTGGCGACCGGTAAATATGCCCAGGTTCCGGTGGAGGGGCATGATCCATTCATCCTGATGCATCGCCGAAACAACGCCTGCAGAGATCGCTTCCTGGCCAATGCCGCTGAACCATTTACTGATGCGGCCCTGACGTAGCAATATGAGCATTTTCTCCTCGATGAGACGAGGGAATAACATGGTTTTATAAAGGGAGATCAGCTGGTCATCAGATAAATCTTTGCGGTCAAATTGCATACAAAACCTTCTGGTTAGTGAGCATATCGGGTCTCAGGAAAAACGGGAATTATTTTTTACCGAGGTTCTGTAAAGGAATGAGGTCAGCACAGAAAGCAGCAGACTGAATAGAAGCGCCCACCAGAATCCATCCACATGGAATCCGCGAACAAATTTTGCCGCCAGTAAAATAATCAGCGCGTTGATCACAAACAAAAACAAACCAAGGGAGAAGATGGTAATTGGCAAGGTGAGGATGACCAGAATGGGCTTGACAAATATATTTAGTAATCCGAGCACAATCGCCAACAAAAATGCAGTTACAAATGAATTGATGTGAACGCCTTTAAGCACATACGACAACCCGAAGGCAACCACGGCTGAAATGATGATTCTTAAAAGTATTTTCATAACCACAAATTTGGTTAAGTGAAAATACTGAATTTTAAAGCTGTCACACCACGACAAGCTCATAAAAATCATCCGCCCTGAGGTATTTATTCGCGAGTTCCTGAAGATCCCGGGGCTTGATGGTCTTGATTGTATCCACGCCACGGTAAAAATAGTCTTCAGTTAGTCCGTTCAGCACGAGGCTTTTCCACCTGCCGGCAACCTGGAATGGTCCGTCCAGATCACCCAATAAAGTGCCGATCATAAAATTCCTTGTTGTCTGCAATTCTTCTTCGGGAACGGGTTCATCGCAGAGGCGCTTCATTTCGATATAAACTTCCTTGAGGGTGTCTTCGGAAACCTCCTTGCCTGCCTCCGTTGAAATCATGAGTGAGCTTTCCTGGATGAGATTGGTAAGGTAACTATGAATTCCGTAAGTATATCCCTTGTCTTCCCGGATATTGGCCATCAACCGCGACCCGAAAAATCCACCGAAAAGATTATTCAGAACGAGCATTTTCTGGAAGTCGGGGTGATGGCGATTCGGGAAATTACGTGCGACGCGGATTGCTCCCTGAACGCCATCCGGATCATTGACAAGCCGGTATTTTTTTTGCTCGGCAGGGTGAACAGGCATTGCCGGAATTAACTGCCTCGAGGATCCTCCAAAAGGCAGGGTTCCGAAATGTTTTTCGATTTGAGCGTTCATATCTGCCGGCAACAACCCGGCAACAAAGATCATGCAACGGCCCTGACGGTAATAATCATTATAAAAAGACCTTAGCTGATCCACCTGCAAAGCTTCATAATCTGAGGCGGTGCTGTACCTCCCATAAGGATGCTTTTCTCCAAAAAGATACGCATCGATAATGCGGCTGGCAACAAAGTCATTTTTCCTCAGGTTAACCTGCAGGCGCTGCTGCATGTTCTTTTTGTAAATTCTGAGCTCTTCTTCCGGGAAAATAGAATCGCTGATGAGCTCCGCGACAGCCGGCAGTAATTCACTAACATGTTTATTCATGCAGTGCAGGGAGAGCTCGGCCGTTTCATGTCCCGCATGGCGACTCAGATAGGCGCCGTAATATTCAAAGTATTCATTAATCTCAAATGCGGTTTTTGACCTCGTACCATTTTTCAGCATGAAATTGGTGGCGGAAGCAACCAGGTTCTCATTTTCAAAACAATTCCCTGCATAAAAAACAACATTCATCATGAGCGTATCGAGGGTGCCCATGTTCACTAGAAACACGTCCACGCCGTTGCCAAGCGAGATCTTTTCATGCGCAGGCAGGTCGAGGTGGAATTTTACGGCGTCGGTAATCACCGGTGCAGTTTTTCTGTTCAGCATAGACATTCTATAAAAAAATTAATTATTGCTATAATAAAACAAACTGCTGCTATTTTTTTCATCGAAGACCAGCAGACTCTCTGCCAGTATTTCTTCGCTGGATACGTCCTTGTATTTCTGAAGTTCCGTATTCATGAATTCAGCATCTCCCATGAGTTCATACATAGCCAGGTTGGAGGCCCGGTTCATCAGGCCCATGTCTTCGAAAAGAATCGCTGACTCGGTCTTGTTTTTCACTTTTACTAATTCCTTTTCTTCAATTTTGCCCGAGCTTAATTTATTGAGTTCCTCCTCGATCGCCAGGTCCGCGTTTTCCATGGGCACTCCCTTAATCAGTTTGCCTTCTATCACCAGGAGACCCGGATCGGAGGAACCGGTATGGTAGCACTCTATATTGCTGAATAATTTTTTTTCTTTTACGAGCGATTGAAAAAGCCGGGATGAGCCCCCGCCACCAAGCACTTCAGTAATAAGGTCCATGGCATAATATGAGTTATCCGTCCGTGAACCTACATGATAAGCTTTATATAAGGCATCCAGGGGAACATCAGCTTTTACGTCTATTTTCCGGGCGTTAAGCTGGGCAGGCTCGGCCGGGATCTCCCTCAGGTATTTTTCACCTGCGGGAATACTGCCAAACCATTTTTCCGCAAGCGCGAGCGCCTGATCCGTCTTTATGTTTCCTGCAACCACGAGGATGGCATTGGCCGGGCAATAATGCCTGAAGAAAAAACGCTTCACGTCCGGCAGTTTTGCATTTTCGATATGCGAAAGTTCTTTCCCGATGGTCATCCAGCGATAAGGATGCACTTTATAGGCGAGTTCACGTAATTTGAACCAAACGTCTCCGTAAGGCCGGTTGATATAATGTTCCTTGAATTCTTCCGAGACCACCTTGCGCTGCACATCAAGGCTTTTTTCACTGAAAGCCAGGGAGAGCATCCGGTCACTTTCCAGCCAGAACGCGGTTTCGATGTTTTCGGCAGGGAGCTGAATATAATAGTTGGTAAGATCGTTGGTGGTAAAGGCGTTATTTTCTCCACCCGCCATTTGGAGCGGGGTTTCAAAGTCTGAAATATTCACTGAGCCACCAAACATCAGATGTTCAAATAAATGAGCAAACCCTGTCTGGGAGGGGTTTTCATCGCGGGCGCCCACGTCATACAATACATTGAGCACGGCCATGGGCGTGGAATGATCCTCGTGCACGACAAACCGCAATCCATTGCTTAACGTGAATTTCTTAAATTGAATAGGCATGAATGATTCTTTCGTTTCCGTTGAAAAGAAGGTGCAAGTTAATTCAATAACCGGAAAAGAAAGATTTACAGGATGCTTCTTACTCTCATACTCAGCTCCACGAGACCCCCTTGCCTGCTGACGACAAATTTTATTTTTTCACCTATGTTCTGAAGCATGGATTTATAGACCTGTAAATTCTGGGACATATTATTATTTATGGCAATGACCACATCATCCAATTTGAAGCCCGCCTTCTCTGCGGGAGAATCCTTCATGACGTCCCCTACCCGGATTTGTCCATCCGTCCAGTACAGGCCCAATCCGGTGTATGAGTAGTCGAATGGATCCCGGAAATGGTTGTTTGGTGTGAGATAGAAAATCTTCTTATCGTAATTCAACACGATATTGAACCTGCGCAAAACATCGTTTCCGATAAGGCCGGCGAGGTAGGGATAGGAGGTAATATTATATTCGTCATCAAATACATGCGTGGGCATATTCCGGAACCGGTAAGGGCCGAATTTGAATTCTTTTATTGTGGTGATTTTCATATTGGCTTTACCGCCCATGCCCTGAGCCTGGGTTGCGAACATTTTCTTATCCTTATTGAAAATGGAGCTGTCGGATACAAAATCGGAAGAAAGGAGGAGACAAAGGCCCGCTCCCGTATCGAAATAAAACCGACAGTTAATTGGCCTTTCATCCCGCAGAGTGGCGGATTCCACAGGTAAACTGATAAGCGAAGGCCGAATTAAAAAGCCTCCCCTGGGGTACTTAACTGAGCCCCTTGTAAAAATAGAAACGAGGTTGCTGTCGTAATCAATCTTAACGATGTATTTGGAAAAAAAGCTATAACCGATGATCCCGTCGATATGGTTTCCATAAACACTGCTCAATATGTTATAATCGCTTACATGAAAATTGAGGCTGTCTATTTGCACTCCACCGATATAAAGGGTCTGGTTGTAAACAAATCTCACTTTCCTAATTCCACCGATGCCTATGATGAGTTTATCAGAAGGCACCGGTACGATATTCAATTTCAGGCAGGTTGTTGAATCGAGTGATATTCCACCGCTGCCGGTATCCAGAATAAAATTGAGTGTATCCGGGTATCCTTCAAGCCTGACCTTGATTACCGCAACACCTCCTGTAAAAGTGGTAAAAGGAATCTGGGTCAGAAATCTGGAATGTGCCGCTACGGCTGTTTTCTGGGCAGGAACAGAGATGCAAAGCAAAAAGAAAGGGATGAGCAGACTGAAAAATTTCCGGCATATGGCGCACGGAACCGGCTGGTTAGTTTGGTTATTGTTGTTCATAGCAATAAAAATGAAGGCATCCGTAAGCAGAACCGGATGAAGCAGTCGTATAAATCTACATAATTTTTGCATGGGTTGCTTCTCGTCCATATAATTATTGAAGTGAAAATACGCTGACATACCTTTGCAGATTCAATAAGTCAAAGGGTCATGGATTTGTCCAGTTTATATTCGAAAGCGTTGAACTTCGGATTTTTAACAGTTGAAGAAGGCTCTTCACTATTCAGGGAGTCGCCTTTGACAGAACTGATGTTTATTGCTGATGAGCTTCGGAAAAAGCAGGTTGGTCATGGAAAAGTAACCTGGCAGATAGACCGGAATGTAAATACGACCAATGTATGTATTGCAAATTGTAAATTTTGCAATTTCTACAGAGTTCCAGGGCATCCGGATGCATACATAACAGGCATCGATACCTATAAAAGGAAAATCGAGGAAACATTCCGGTGGGGAGGAGATCAGTTGTTGCTTCAGGGCGGCCACCACCCGAAGCTGGGTTTGGGTTTTTATACCGATTTATTTCGTACGCTAAAATCCCTCTATCCGAATTTGAAACTTCATACCCTCGGTCCGCCGGAAATTGCGCATGTATGTAAACTGGAAAAAAAGACACACCGTGAAGTGATCGCGGCACTACGGGCAGCAGGAATGGATTCCCTGCCGGGCGCAGGCGCGGAAATATTGGTAGACAGGGTAAGGCGGCTGGTAAGCAAGGGAAAATGTGGTGCCCGGGAGTGGCTGGATATCATGCTTGAGGCACACAGCCAGGGAATAACCAGTTCCGCGACCATGATGTTTGGACATGTCGAGACCATTGAGGAAAGGTTTGAACACCTGGTAAAGATACGCGAAGTGCAGGCCATGAAACCCGTCGAAGCGAAGGGATTCATGGCTTTTATTCCCTGGACATTCCAGGATGCCGACACCCTGCTGGCCAGGGTCCGGGGCGTTCACAACCTGACCACTCCCGAAGAATATATCCGGATGATTGCCCTCAGCCGGATCATGCTTCCCAATATTAAGAATATCCAGGCCTCCTGGCTCACTGTCGGCAAGGAAACTGCCCAGGTTTGCCTTCATGGCGGAGCCAACGATTTTGGGAGCATCATGTTGGAAGAAAACGTGGTCAGTGCGGCCGGAGCTCCTCACCGGTTTACCAGTAAAAGCATTCAGGCAGCAATTAAGGAAGCCGGATTTGAGCCTCAATTAAGAAATCAGCAATACGAATTCCGGAATTTACCTCTCGTCATGGAGGAACAGGTAATAGATTATTAAGCGCCTAAGTGATAACCCTTAGTCGAATTATAGACCTGATTTTTTTCCATTGCTTATAAGTTAAAATTGCCTTTTCTGCGTTAATCATGGGAACCCATTACCATGCAGAGCCCCTTCAGAAAGTTGATCCGCATATCCGTTGTTTTATTTGCCATTGTTTTATTATGCAATTTTTTCGGATACTGGCTTGTTAACAAAAAATCAGCAGAGAATGAGGAATTTGTATCCGCCCGCGTCATTTCAGGGCGTCAGCAAACCCTTAGCCAGGTTATTGCCAAAGAAGTAGCCATTATTGAAGGTTCGGTTTATGGTTACACGGAGACCCAGCACATCCGGGATAGTCTGGCTGCCGCCCTGGCGATTTTTCGCGATCAGCAGGAAAAGCTGCAGGCAAGGATCGATCATTCCAAAATGCCTCTTCCTGCACAGGTTTTCAAGATCAGGCTTTTGTTTTCCTACATAAATCCCTATTACAAGGGCATGCTGACTACGGCAGGTGAAGTGGTGGTAGAGGATTCCCTGATGCTTCGGATCAACAAACGGTTGTACCTGCAACAATTGTTGGAAAATGAAGCCAAGTTTCTTCCTCTCATGAAGGAGATCACCGCACAGTATTCCATTATCCAGAACGAGAAATTGGAAGAAGCCTCCGCCATCGAAGCCGGGAAATTTATTTCGCTCATCATTGCGATCATTTGCCTGATTATCCTGGTTCTGGAGCCTGCTTTTAAGCGGGGAGAACGGAATTTCCACGACCTCCAATCGGCGAAAAATGAATTGCTTCAGGAAAAAAAACACCTGGACTCCCTATTGCAATCCCAAACGAACTACCTGATCCGTATCGACCGCGAAGGAAAATTCACTTATACCAATCAGGCTTTCCTGAAAGCATTCGGATACCAGGAGGAAGAAATTCTGAATAAGTTATTTTTTGCTACCATATTCCAGAAAGATATTGCCCGCTGCCGTGAGGTGGCGGATGATTGCTGGCATAATCCCGGCAAAATTGTAAAACTGCTCATCCGCAAGCCCTTTAATAATTCAAAGGAGTTTATATGGACGGATTGGGAATTTCTGGCACTAAGTGATGAAACAGGCCAGGTAAAGGAAATACAGGGTATCGGACTGAATGTTACGGACAAGGTGATGGCGCAGGAAGTAAAGGAAGAGGCCATCCAGACTTTATCCTATGCCATGACATATGCGAAAATGGGATCCTGGAAAATAGATTTCGAAGCAAAAGGGATCCAGTTAAGCAATGAGTTCAACGCACTGCTCGTAATAGAGGAAGAATTTACAGAGAGAATGCCGTTGAAAGTTTTCCTGGAGGAATTTGTGGTGCCGGAAGATCAGATTATGGCAAGAGAGGGATTTGAAGAAATTCTTCTGAACAAAGGCAATACCGGATTTGAAACCTCTTTTTCATTCAGGATCATTACCCGCCATGGCTGGATGCGCTATCTTTTCCTGAAAGGGAAGGTCATGGATAGCGGGGGCTGCTTTGGCATTGCGCAGGATATTACCGCGCAGAAAGAATCCGAAAATGCGCTGATCAACAGTGAACAGAAGTTCCGTCTGCTGGCGGAAAATTCTGAGGATATCATCAGCGTCCATGCTGCGGATGGCACCGTGTGGTATCTTTCACCATCGGTTACACATGTACTCGGGTATGAAGTAGATGAGGTAATCGGAGGCGCCATCCTGGATTATGTGCATCCGGATGACCGGCATAAATTTTTCAAGCAGGAGAAACTTGGCGCACTGCAGGATAAGGAATCAATAATTGTAAGATACAGGATCTGCAAAAAGGATGAAAGCTATTTGTGGCTGGAATCGATTATTAAACCGATCGTTGACCGGAACGAAGTGATCAAACTCATTTGTACTTCTAGAAATATCACAGGCCAGCGGATAGCACAGGAAAAACTAAAAAAGAAAGACCAGCTGCTGCATGCGGTTTCACAGGCTACCCATTTGTTACTGAGCAATACAGATCTGAATCAGGCCATCGCTTCCAGCATTGAAATC
>JANWIY010000140.1 GCA_025449645.1 Chitinophagaceae bacterium
TAAAGCCAGGTCCACCAGCCTTCATAAAAAGCCCAGCGCAAGCCGAGCCCGCTTTTCACCCATTCGTAATAACCCCCTTCTACCGGCATCATACTATTCAGTTCCAACACGGCAAGAATGCAGGGAATATCCCAAAGTAACGGAATGATGAACAGGAGTGGGATGGCCCAGCTGCCTGCATATCCTAACAGGGGTTCAATACCATAAGGACCGCCGGAAACTGTAAAAAAGATAACCGCTGCCAGCGGGATGCGACCGAGTTTGCGGATATTATTTCCTGAAACGAGCGTAGAGGACTTCATTAGCCGGTCGGGTTGCTGAATATTTAACTAGCCATCATGATTCAGAAAAAAGAATAATTAAATAAACGGAGCGTAATCAGGAGCAACGATACAACAAAAAGAGGAATGAATCTGAAGGAACACGGAGGTTTTTTGCTTAAAAATTTATGCATTATATTTGCGGCCCCTGGCAGGCGTAAAATGTTTGTCCGGCAACTATAAGAACCGGCCCCGTAGCTCAATTGAATAGAGCATTTGACTACGGATCAAAAGGTTTCAGGTTTGAATCCTGACGGGGTCACAATCATTTTGAGGCATTCACCGATATAGCATTCTGAATGCTTTTTTATTTTCTTGCAATTTGCACACAAATGGCGAGAAAATAAGACAGAATTTGAGAAAACCTTCTTAAGATATCCGGATTGGAAATTACAAATCCTGAAAGCAAGCGGAATTTGCGAAAGGCCTTTCTTTTTCTCATCCTTGCATTTTACGTTCTGAATGGCACTCTTTACCTGCAATCACAATCCATTACCTCCGACGAAGGTTCATTTCTTTTGTATGCCGCTCGCCTGATACATGGACATCCAGAGCGCAATCATCCCATGACAGAGAACAGCAAAATGCCTATTAGCATCCTCAACCTCATTCCTCGCATAGGCCAGCAAATCCTGAACCATGGACTTCACAAAAGTGATGGAGGAACAAGCGATATTTTTGCAGGTCGATATATTACATTAGCCGTCTCGCTGCTTACCATTCTAAGCGCTTATACCTGGTCGAAAAAGCTTTACGGGGAGGATGCAGGTTTGTTCACCGCTTTTCTCACAAGCTTCTGTCCCAATCTGATAGCAAACGCAGGCTTGGTGACATCAGACAGCTATTCGGCCCTGTTTCTTTTGCTTACGATGTTTTGTCTTTGGAGATTTTTACAGACACCCTCATTCAGGACTTTTCTGGTGTTCGCCGTGTGCATCGCTTTTTCTCAGCTGGTAAAGCAATCGCTCATTTTCCTCTATTTAATTTGTCCCCTCGCAGGATTGGCTTATCAGCAGGCATCGCCTAAACGGCTAAAATTGAAAGTGGCAGTCAAATATGGCTTTGGTTTTCTATTGATCCAGTGGTTCGTCATCAATGCAGGCTTCCTTTTCATAGGAACGAACACCCGATTGGTTGATTTTTATTTTTTGAGCGCCCCGTTTCGCAGTTTACAAGAATTATTACCCGGTTGGCTGCCAATACCCTTTCCAAATGCCTTTATTACGGGCCTTGACATGGCGAAATATTATGATCATCTTGGCGGTGGGGATTATTACAAAAGCGGATCAGGAAATGTCACAATTCTTGGGAGATCCGTCAGCTTTGGTAGCTTTTGGTATTATTATTTTGTTTCATTATTTTATAAAACACCCATCCCTAGTATACTCTTTACGGCAACTGGGGTATGGTTTATCGCCAAATACCGATCCTGGAAACAATTTGTCACTAACGAATTCTTTTTGGTGCTTCCAATATTATTCTATATTTTATACATGAGCTTTCTGTACCGGTCACAGGTTGGTATAAGGCAGATCATCTTTATTTATCCACTTTGTTATATTCTTTGTGGAAGTATCCTATCTCATTTGCGAACTCCTGCAAGCAGAATAATAATCGTTGGACTAGGCATTTATTTGATTGTCAGCACTCTCATTTACTGGAAAAATTATTACCCTTACACAAACGAATTTATTTTGAATAAAAAGATGGCGTACAGGTATGTGGGCGCTTCTAATCTTGAATTTCATCAGGGGGGAAAATTCTTCGCCGCATACCTCAAGCAACATCCCGAAGTAAGAATGGCCACTGAAAATCCGGATACAGGCACTTTTCTGATTATTCCCAACGACTATCTTGATATATGGAACCTTCACCGTTATGACTGGCTCTCTCATATTGAACCATCAGGCCATGTTGCTTTCGATGGTTTGTTAATTACCGTTACTGCAGCAGATTTGAAAAGGACTTCTGCCAAGTAGTTCTTCAATTGCGTTGACAGTAGAATCATCTCTTCGATCGCTTTTCGTACTCCCTGTCAAGTATATAATCAACCCTGGCTTTTACATCTATTAAATCTTTCTTTTTGAAATGTTGCCTATACCGCTTGTTGATAAATTGCAGTAAGAAGCGTGAAGGTTTTTCCACACCAACCGTTCCAATCCGGAGGATTTTGATGCTATCTTTTTGGAGAATCAATATTAATTCCCTCATATAATTAGTATTTCCATCAGAATCTCCACCTCCCCATTCGTAATCACATAACAGTATTTGGTTCTTTCTTCCAAGTACCTGATACAACAGGAATTTTTTAGGCGAAGGCTTAACATTTTTACCCTTAAGTGGCTTAACGGGTATGGGCATAAAATCCGTTGAATCTTTTTCTGAGGGAAATTTCATTCTCAGATAATCAATGTCGCCCGGTTTAACGTTAATAATATCCGCTCTTTTCGTTTTGCCAGGTGGAAGTAAGGCAACAATAGCCACCGGGCCTTCTGCGGATACATTGATATAGCCTTTGAGTGTATCGTTATTTTTTGTGAGTATATAGCCTTCCCTAACCAAAGCCCGGGACAGGAAATTTTTCTTTCCGGGCCACAGCTTGTCCAATTTACGTTCAGGAGAATTACAGCCCAAAAAAATGAATGCGGGAAACAGCCACCAATTCTTAAAGCGAATTTTGGACAAAATAATCAGGAGTTGATGTATGCAGTCAAAATTATGTTAGTTCAGGATGATTAGCGTAGGATTGTTAGTTTCATAATGATCATCAAAAAAATAGTAATCATTATTGAAAAGCGAGCCACATTTCTGATATACTTTAATCTGTCAGAAATCCTTCTCGGAAATGTAGTACCCCATTTTACCAGTAAGAAGAGAACGGTAAAGGTCATTCCAAATACAATTAGAGATAGATATTCCCAGGGTTGCATAAGATGGTTTTCTGAAGTTATCTATTTTATTAACCATTTTTGATTCGTTTCGCAAGACGGGATGGTTTCAAAAATAGGATGAAACTACAATGGCAAAAACAAACAGGAGATGATCACTTTTGGCAAATATGGCGAAAACCCGGACCCTGTATTTCTACAATGCTCCTTTGAAAGCAAAGAAAAGTACAAATCCGGCGTCCAGGATCAATAACCCAAGAGTACAAATGATAGCCCATTTTAAGAATCTAAGACTCATATGATTAAAATTGTAAACACAAAACTAGTATGGGCTCTTATTAAAAAAAACGGGACTTACACTGGTTTTTTGAAGGGTATTTTTCCCGGGTATTTGCGGTCTCTCATGCAGAGGCCGGAATGGTCTTTTTGACTTTTTTTCCCGCAGTCCAGGAGATTACGAATGCAACTCCGCTAAAGGCTAATGCCTCGAATACGCTGGTTAGCTCGTTGCCATTGTCTGAGGGCAAGGCAATAATAGCACGTGGAATATGTAAAAAGATAAACCAGAGAAAGATCATCAGCCCAAGCAGAAGAGCCACCAATCTCAACCTGATGTTCAGAATAATGCAGACCCCGGATCCGATAAGTGCAATGGCGGCAAAATAGGTCCAGAAATTGTGGCCGGGAATCCAGGCAGGGACAAGGGTAGACACAAATTCCGGGTAAAGGAAATGATCAATTCCGAAAACGATCATGGTTATGGAAAAGAATACTTTTCCCCAGGGAATAAACCGGTCCAGAAAGCGGTATAATGAGGATATCCTGTTTGTTGCCGGTTCTTTGATAGGCAAAGAACCCGCAATGACAAAAGCACCGCCGGAAAGTGCGAGCAATTTAAGCGCATTGGACCATGCTCCCGGGCTGGATGTGTATGTACTGACAAATAGCATATAAGGAAGATGAAATGCAAGAAAGAACAAGAGCATGGCGCCACCCGTAATCAGCGCCGTTTCACGCAGTTTTTTGCCAATGCAAATCATAATAGCTGCAAAAAACAGGAGAGCCCCTGCAAAGGTCGCCTCCATCGGGAACCTATGCATCCATGGGGGCCAATCAGGCAAAATGACCGGACGAAATGCTTTGTAAAAATCATTCTGAAGACCAATTCCTGTTATACCGATTGCATAGAAATACCGGCCGACTTTGTTGAGTGCTTCCATAATCAGATTGTGTGGTTACTATATTGACTTATTTTATTCTGCTATAACTTCTGTATATGGCAGAGTCAATCATATCCGCGTTGACGAGATTCATATTATTGTCAAAAAAATAAAAAACAAAATCCTTACTTCGGTTATTCTTCATTCTGATCTGGTACTTACAAATCGCAATCAGTCCAAATGCCTTCTTGATGTCGCCTGACTTGATCGATTTCGTTATCGAGTCAATCTGGATCAGCATATATTTTATTTCGTCGTTATAAAATTCTATGCTATCACTTAACTGTTCCTTTTTGGCATTGGCCAGCTGATTCTCTACATGATATAATTCTCTTTTGTAAATGGTATCATCAATGATCCTTCCTAATTTTTCGACCATCGTATCCATTCTTAAAACCTGGAAGGAATCTATAATAATCGATGGGTCAATCTTAATTACATGTTTGGAAAAATTTGCTTTTAACTGGTCCGGAATGCTATCGGGCTTATTTCCGCAATTGGTGTAAATAATACACATAAAGAGCAGCAATAAGGTTGTCCTATTCATGAAAGGGGTTTTCGCCGGAAGTAATAACCTAAGATAATCCTATTAGGCGGGAATGCCATGGACCAACCTCGTATTTTAGTCCTGACTGATCCAGCCAAACAGGTTGCTGGTTGGTCCAAATGCGCGTTGGCCAAACAATTGCAATTATAATGGAAAGTTCCATGGGTTGGGCGTTGGTAGCGGGTGGAAGCAAGGGCATCGGATACTATATAGCAGAGGCATTGGCCAAAAGAGGCTATGACATTTTATTGATTGCGCGCAATCCTGATGGACTGGCAACTTCGAAAACCAGGCTGCAGGATAAACATAAAACCCGCGTCGAGGTTCTGGCCTGCAATTTGTTCCAGCCTGAATCTGCAACCGCAATTGTCAATTTTTGCAATGAGAAATCGCTGGAAATAAAAATCCTTTGTCATGCTGCGGGTTTAGGGGGAGCAAAGGATTTCCTTAGTATGCCATTGGAAGGTCTTCGGAATATGGTGAGGGTTAATTTCGAGTCGGCCATGGTTCTTAGCTTATCATTAATTCCAATATTACAAAAAAATGCACCGGCTTATATTTTGAATGTTGGGAGCATTGCCGGATTTGCACCTTTCCCTGTCAAGAACGTTTACTCCGCAACCAAGGCTGCCCTGCTTTTCTTCAGCTATTCATTAAGAGAACAACTTGCAGGAAAAAATATTTCGGTAAGCTGCCTTTGCCCCGGACCTGTATTTACAAAGCCTGCAATCAAAGAGGAAACAATTAATCAATTGGGATGGGTAGGAAGCAAAATAGGCATGCAGCCTCAACCTGTGGGGGAGATTGCAGTCAGGGGGATGTTGAAAGGCAAAATGATCATCGTGCCGGGAAAGCTTGCCACCCTGACCTCTTTTTTGCTACGGATTCTGCCTGCCCGATTTTCTTCCCGCATACTTTTTAGATCAGGAAAACATGCAATGCATGAGGAATCCAGACCAGTATAGATTACAACCGCCATACATGAAATATTTAATTATCATTTTTCTGATCAGTGGTCAATGCCAGGGCTGTTTGGCTCAATCAAACACAGAAATTATTCCACAAGCCGACAATTCAAGACCATATGCCCTTGTTGCAGGCGGCAGTAAGGGAATCGGATACGGCATCTCGGAAGCATTAGCGAAGAGAGGATATAATCTGATTTTAATAGCAAGGCATTTGGATACTCTTGACAAGGCAAAGAGCATATTGGAGTCGACCTTTCATATTCATGTTGAAATTCTACCCATTGACCTGAGTTTTGACAAGTCTGCCACGGAAATTGCCAAATGGTGCACAGACCATGATATTCATCTGAAGGTCCTTTGTAATGTGGCAGGAATGGGGGGGTCCAGGGATTATTTATCATTGTCGCTCGATTCCCTCCGCTATATGGTCAGGTTAAATGTTGAATCCTGCATGGCGCTTTCCCTTGTATTGTTGCCGCTCCTGGAAAAAAATTCTCCATCCTATATTTTGAATGTGGCAAGTATGGCGGGGTTTGCGCCTATTCCGGTAAAGAATATGTATTCCGCAACCAAATCAGCAATCGTCTTTTTCAGTTACTCTCTCCGCTATCAGCTAAAGGACAAACATATCAGCGTGAGCTGTCTCTGCCCAGGTCCCGTTTTTACCAAGCCGGAGATTGTGAAAGACACGAAGGCAAAACTGGGAAAATTTGGCGTTAAGATGGCATTACAGCCGGAATATGTCGGGGAAGTGGCCGTAAAAAAAACACTAAAAAGGAAATTGATCATTGTGCCCGGCACCTTGGCCAAAATCAGTTCCGTTGTTATCAGAATACTTCCGCGAAGGTGGATCGTTGCGCTATACGGGAGAGCGGGTAAAAAAGCAGGCGCGAAAAAAGTGAAAGCGAACTCCTAATGGCGCTGATTGCGCGAAATCCACCAATCCTCCGACAATAAATCGCTCGTAGCAAAAATCTTCAGCATTGTTTTTGATTTTGTTTGAAGGATGCGGATAATATTCTCATGAATGTCCAGTATAGAGAACTGGTTTGCTTTTTGTTCATCCGGATTATCATAGAGTATATCTCCTTCGCTTATCCCATCCAGGGAAGAAATTTTCTGCAGCATAACCATTTTTTAAAACGAAATATTAAGCTGCTATAAAAATAGAAATTGATTTTTTAAGGAATTCAGGATTTATGTTAATTTATTATTGCATCAGGCCGTAATCGGTCAATATCAGGCTCGGATCGGAGTTCTTATTATATTCGTTAAAGAATAGTTATTTGTGGTTGTAAAACTTGACAATAACTAAAGAGTAGTCATGGAATATTAATCATTAGGCTGCCTGTAAACCAAATTTATTTTGACTTACCGATAAAGATATTCCCAGGCCGCCATTCTTCACCCTGCGTATGATTCCGTTATCCGTAAGTGTGTCCAATCCGATAGAGTTGTTTTATAGTTTCTGAAATATAAAATTAATTAAATCAGAATGGTTACACGAAAGATTGCATTTTTATTCGTTTTCTGAATTCCTGGAGAAGCGGTAAAAAATTCCACCCAGGCTGCGGCATGACTATTGATTAGGTTGCAAAAATTAAAACGATTCATTATGAAACAAAAAGCAACCGTGAAATGGGGATTGTATGTCGTTTTTACAATGGCAATATTATTTTCCGTATTCAGCGCATCCGCCCAGGAACAACAGACCTCCGGGGAAAGCGGATTAAGTCCAAAGTTTGGTATTAAGGCCGGGCTCAATCTTACCAATCTTTACATTACCAATGCGTCCGATGAACACCTGAAAGCTGGTTTCAACGCCGGCGTCTTTGCGAAGCTTCCCGGTACCCGCGGATTTTCAATTCAACCCGAACTTTTGTACAGTGTGAAAGGAGCGAAAGATGATTATAATAATTTTGTCGAAGGCAGCGGGGAATACCAATTCAACACCGGTTATATCGAAATGCCCGTGCTTGCGGTGGTGAACCTGGCGAGGAATTTCAACCTGCATTTGGGGGGATACGCAGCTTATATGGTATCCGCAAATGTGCAGGATGTACACAGCAATGGAACAATTACCGGTGCCACAGATCTCGACGCGAATAATTTTCAGCGCTGGGATTTTGGGCTTGTCGGTGGGTTAGGATTTGATATTGAAAACTTTACGATTGGTGCCCGGTATAATTACGGACTTCAAAATATCGGAAAAGCAGGCACGCTTTCGGGTGACCTCACGGAGCACTCAAAAAATGCGGGGTTTTCCCTGTATCTGGGATTTGGATTCTGAGTAAGGAAGAAAGGCCGGCTCTGTAAAAGAGCCGGTTTTTTGTAGAATAATATTCCCTTATCCGGATGAAATAATCCGGGCCAATATTTCCACGCACTTTTCTAACTCATCCGGGGTAGAAGAGGCAAAACCCAGTCGCGTTGCATGACTTGGCGCATCATAAATCTTTCCGTCGGAAAAATAAAGATCATGTTGCAATGCTTTTTTGGCCAGATCAGACAGATCAAGGGAAGAATCAAACCTTGTCCATACAGCCATACCTCCATCAGGAATCTGAAATTGCACCTGATTATCCAGATTCAATTTGAGAAGATCACAAAAATAATCCCTGCGCATTTTGTAGATGCGCAATGATTTGCGCAAATGTCTTTGTATCACTCCCTGCCGCAGCAACTCGGCCATGGCGTTTTCAAGAATAGTGTCTCCCTGGCGGTCAATGATGCGTCGCAGTTGCGATAAATGGCGGATAATATTTTGCGGAGCGGCGAGCCAACCTATCCTGAATGCAGGTGATATTGTTTTCGTGAATGAGCCACAATAGATCACCATGCCGGCTGCGTCCGAAGCGGCAAGAGGGAGAAGGGGTTTGCTTTGATAATGAAAATCATAATCATAATCATCCTCGAATATGATAAAGCCATATTTCTCCGCCAATTGTAATAAACGCACCCGGCGATCAGCGCGAAGTGCAACAGTTGTAGGATAATGATGATGCGAAGTGGTGTACACCAATCTCAATTTTTGGCAGAGGCAAATTTGTTCCAGGGACTCAATAACAATTCCGTGTTCGTCCACAGGTATTTTTATCAGGTTCGCCCCCGCTTGCAAAAAGTTTGCATTTGCACCCTCCCAGCTTTTTTCTCCGGCAACTACCAGGTCACCGGGAGAAAGCAGGCCAACACTTACCAGGTAAACTCCCATGACCACTCCCCGGGTAGTAAGGATATTTTCCGCATTCGTTTTCAATCCCCTGGTTTCATTTAGATATTCTGACAGCTCCTGCCTCAGCCAGGAGGAACCCTTTGGATCTGCATAACCTAAACGCACGTACCTGTTTCCAGTCATCATCTGGCTTTTGTAGGCTCGGGAAAGTTCCTCTACAGGAGCCAGGCGCGAATCAGGGAATCCTTCATCCAGATGAAGACTGGTTACCGGATTCAGCATTGCGCGGTTCAGGTGGGGCAGGTCGAGAAAGGAATAACCGGCAGTCCGGGCAGGATTAAAACGATTCCCCGCCGCACTCAGCAGGATTTGCGGCATAATTACAGGCAACTGACTGGCAACAAAGGTTCCACTACCGGTATGACTCTCCAGCCAGCCCTGTGCCAGTAATTCCTCATATGACCTAACTACAGTTCGCCGGTGAATACAGAGCAGAGAGGCCATCTTCCTTGAACTTGGCAATCTTTGCCCCGCATTCATCCTTCCCTGTTTAATTAAGCCCATCAGCTGGTTGGCAATCTGCAAATAAACAGGCTGCCTGTTTTTTTTGTCTATATTAATTAAAGAAATAACGGCCTGCATGATAAAATTGGACTACCTGTTTTCTGAAAACCGGACGATTATAATAATCCAATAAAGATAGAATTTTGTCGAAAACAAACCCATGTCATTGCATCCACCGCTAGTTCCCAGCCGTTTGGCCAAACGGGCGCATTTTGACCCCGAAACAATCAATTTCATCCTGGATGAGGCGCTTTTCTGTACCATTAGCTATGTTTTCGAAAGCAAACCTTTTTCCATTCCTACGGCTTTTGTTCGTCATAAAAATAAACTGTATATCCATGGGTCGGTAGGAAGTCATTTCATCCGGGAAATCGAAAAGGGAGTCCCGGTTTGCATTACAGTCACCCTCATGGACGCCCTTGTGCTTGCCAAATCAGCCTTTCACCATTCAGTGGATTATCGTTCTGTAGTTCTTTTTGCACATGCAGAAAAAGTAGAAGGATTCAATGAAAAAATCGCTGTATTTGAATGGCTGACAAATAAGATGGTTCCGAAAAGCTGGAACTACCTTCGTCCAATCAGGGAAAATGAGGTGAATAAAACAACGGTGCTCGCTTTTGGTCTTGATGAAGCATCTGCAAAGATCCGGAGCGGAATGCCTATTGATGAAGAAGAGGACCGGGAATTGCCCATCTGGTCGGGGATCCTACCCCTCGAAACAAGAAGAATGCCTCCGGTACCGGATGCATATAGTGCCCATATTCCGCTTCCTCCTCATTTATTATAATTGAAACCTGGCAAATTATAATTGCAACCTGGCAAAATCTTTTCTTTGAGTGTTCATATTGACAACCTCCCAAAAATGTCATATTAAAGATTTAAATAGGAATCAATAAATTTTCCAAGCTTCTCATAGCCTTTCTCATTGGGATGTAATCCATCTGAAAACAGAGACTCATCTATTTTTTTATCCTCTTTCAGAAAAAGTTCTCCTGCATCGGCATATTGAATCTTTGAATTAAATTTTACCGAAGCAAGA
>JANWIY010000141.1 GCA_025449645.1 Chitinophagaceae bacterium
ATCATACCCGCAGTAAAAACCACCGACACCTGAATCATGTATCAGACCTCAGTGACCGCGATTGCAGAGAATATTTTTCCGATTACGATCAACCGGCCTGAAAAATTGAATGCGCTAAATCAAATGGTGATCGCAGAATTAGGTGAAGCCATTGAGGAAGTATATCAAAATCCAGCGATCCGTGCTGCCATCATCACCGGTTCAGGCAACAAAGCATTTGTAGCCGGAGCAGATATCAGCGGATTCACCGGATTGAGTAAAGAACAGGGAAGCAGGATGGCTAAAGAAGGACTCGATGTTTTTTTCAAAATCGAAAATGCCCCCAAGGCCATTGTTGCTGCTGTAAACGGATTTGCCCTGGGGGGTGGCTGCGAACTCGCCATGGCCTGTCATTTCAGGCTTTGCAGCGATACGGCACAATTCGGTCAGCCGGAAGTAAACCTCGGACTGATTCCCGGTTATGGCGGAACGCAGCGGCTGACGAAATTGATTGGCAAGGGCCGCGCACTGGAAGCAATGATGACAGGAAACCTGATTAATGCCAGCGTGGCCCTTCAGTACGGCCTGGTCAATTACATTACAAAGCCGGAGGACCTGATAGAAAAAACCAGGGTTATCCTGAAGCAGATTATCGGCAAGGCGCCACTTGCCATAGCGCACAGCATAGCAGCGGCCAATGCTGCGCTCGAAAATGAAAAAGGATATCAGTTGGAAACAGCTCTTTTCGGCGAATGCTTCGCCACTGAAGACATGAAAGAGGGAACCGCAGCATTCCTTGAAAAAAGAAAGCCGGTCTTCAAAGGATCCTGATCTGCCTGGCACACAAATTTTATAATAACATTTAAACTCCGGCTATGCATGTTGGTCCGCCCCTGAACGATAAGCTGCACTGGTATAAGGATGCCATCATCTATGAACTCCATATCAAGGCTTTCCGGGACGGCAACGGGGATGGGATCGGTGATTTTGAAGGATTGCTGGGGTCGCTCGACTATCTCCGGGACCTGGGCATTACCGCCATATGGCTGCTACCATTTTATCCCAGTCCGCTGAAAGATGACGGTTACGATATTTCTGATTATTACCATATTCATTCTGCATACGGAAATATTGAACAGTTCAAACAATTACTGAATGAAGCGCATGCCCGCAAAATCAGGATAATCACAGAGCTGGTCATCAACCATACTTCCGATCAGCATCCCTGGTTTCAAAAAGCGCGCAGAGCGCCGAAAGGCTCTCCGGCCCGCAATTTTTATGTTTGGTCGGATGACCCGACTAAATACAAGGATGTGCGCATCATCTTTCAGGACTTCGAACCTTCCAACTGGAGTTGGGACGCTGTAGCTGAACAATATTACTGGCACCGGTTCTTTCATCACCAGCCTGATCTGAATTTTGATAACCCCGAGGTGCAGGAAGAAATCCTGCGGATCATTGATTACTGGTGCCGCATGGGCGTGGACGGCTTCCGGCTGGATGCTGTTCCTTACCTGTTTGAAAGGGAAGGCACTAATGGCGAAAACCTGCCCGAAACACATGTTTTCCTGAAAAAACTGAGAAGTCACGTGGATGAGTATTTCCCCGGAACCCTTCTTCTTGCAGAAGCCAATATGTGGCCGGAGGATGCTGCGGCTTATTTCGGTAAAGGCGACGAATGCCATATGAATTTTCATTTCCCTTTGATGCCCCGTATGTTTATGGCTTTACAGATGGAGGACCGCTATCCCGTTACCGATATTTTTGACCAGACACCCGCGATACCGGATATCTGCCAGTGGGCAATCTTTCTGCGAAACCATGATGAGCTCACGCTGGAAATGGTAACGGACGAAGAGCGGGACTACATGTACAAAGTATATGCAAAGGATCCGAAAGCCAGGATCAACCTCGGAATCCGTCACCGCCTTGCGCCCCTGTTGAATAATAATCGTCATAAAATAGAACTGTTGTGCTGTCTGCTCTTTTCCCTTCCTGGCACTCCTGTCATTTATTACGGAGATGAAATCGGAATGGGCGACAACTATTACCTTGGCGACCGGGACGGCGTGAGAACGCCTATGCAATGGTCGCGCGACCGCAATGCGGGGTTCTCTTCTGCCAACCCGCAGCAATTATATCTGCCGCTTATTCTGGATCCCGAATATCATTACGAATCCGTTAATGCAGAAACACAGAAGTTAAATACTTCGTCCCTGCTCTGGTTCATGAAGCGGATCATCCACATGAGGAAAAGATATAAGGCATTCGGTCGTGGCAATCTGCGTTTTCTGGAATTGGAAAACCCCAAAGTCCTTGCGTTCACCCGTACCTACGGGGAACAAACCCTGCTCGTGATTGTGAACCTTTCCAAATTCTCACAGCCTGCAGAATTAAATCTTGCCGACTACAAAGGATATTTACTGATCGAAGTGGTGAGCAGAAATAAATTTCCAAAAGTAAAGGAAGACGGTTGCTATTTCTTTACGCTGGCCCCTTACGCTTTTCACTGGTTTTCCATTGAAAAAATGCAGGACGAAATACCTGAAGGCTCGGAAATGCCTTACTTTGAATTGTCTCGTTGGGAGGATATCAACCTGCAACCGGGGATCGAACAACTGGTAACGGTGATTCTTCCTGATTATCTTCCCAAAACAAAATGGTTTAATGGTCTGCATAAAATTCTCTACTCTATAACGATCACTAAACAAGAGACTATCCGGTTCACTGAAAATCCGGTGCACTGGATGATTTTCGATGTCGTTTATCAAAGTGGATTACCCGAAACCTATCAATTGCCGCTGAGCTTTATTTCTGCCAGGGAAGCTGAAAAATTCCGGGACTCGGATTCAAACGCCCTGATCGCCACTATGGAATGCAATAAAGAAAAGGGATTTCTCTGCGATGCCTTTTTTGTACCAACCGTTCAGCAGGATCTCATTAATTATATGGCAGGTCAGCATTCTATTCCGCTTGAGCTTGGGAAAATGGATTTCTATGGAAATCAGGCCCTGAAAGAACACTGGAAAGAGGCGGATGAATTCAGAACGCGCATTCATGCCTCAGATGAATCAAATACCGCCATTACCTATGATCACCGGTTCCTGTTGCGGATGTATCGAAAAATAGATATATCTATTAACCCCGATCTGGAGATCACGCGGTTCCTGACTGAAAAAGCCGGATTCAAATACATGCCGGGGTTTATCGGAGCAATCGAATGGAAATATAGCCAGGAAGCAATCGTGCTGGGCATTATGCAAATTATGATTGAGAACCACGGGGACGGCTATACCTATATGAAGGAAAGAGTAAATAATTATGTAGAACGCATCATGGCCAGGGAAAGATCATCTTTAAATCCATTTGAATTTATCGGCACGCTGGTGAATCCTGCAGGGTTCGATCAATTGCCAGGCCACCTGCAGGAATTGATCGGGAGACATGCGGCGGAAGAAACCCAGCTATTGGGTAAGCGGACCGGCGAGATGCACCTGGCACTTGCAACCGGTGAGGATCCCGCATTCAGGCCCGAACATTTTTCGTTACACTACCAGCGCTCACTGTTTTCGAATATGCAGTCCTTACTCCGCGAAGCATTTCAAAACCTCGCACGCTACCGGAAAAAAGCAACTGGCGAGATGGCTAAAAAAACAGAACTGATCATAGAAAAACGCGGGGTGATGGTTGAGGAGATGAAAAAAATTTACGTCAAAAAGCTCGACCTTGTCAAGATAAGGATACATGGCAATTATCATTTATCCCAGGTATTGCTTACAGGTAAGGACCTGGCCATTCAGGACTATGGCGGAGATACCGCTCACAGCTACAGTGAACGCAGGCTAAAACGCTCTGCTTTACAGGATGTGGCTTCCATGGTTATTTCCATTTATGAAGTAGCACACGAAAGTTTCAGGAACAATGACCACATTTCAAAAGAAACGCGTGCAGATCTGATTCCCTTCTCTTCGTTATGGGCACATTATATCGGCGGAATCTTTATCCATTCCTGGAAATTAACGGTAAGGGGAAGCGAGCTTATCCCAAAAGATCCGGATGAACTGGCCATGTTGATTCAGAATTATCTGCTGCTGCAGGTCTTGAAGAAATTGAATGAAGACATAAATTATGACGAAGAAAAAGCGCCCGTGCCTTTTGACATCATTCTTTCGCTGCTCAAACATAGTATTCAGCCTGCGCATGCGGCCGCTGAATCAGTTGGTGCTCCCCTTGAAGCAGGTAGCCCGCAGAACTGAAAAAAATCCCACAAACTGGTTATTGTATTGTGTCCGCGACTGGCATAATTTGAGCATTATTTAAGCCGGACCGATGCTTGTCAAAACCTACGGAAGCGCAGTTTACGGAGTCGATGCCATTACTATTACTGTGGAAGTGAATGTAATGAAGGGAAAAAATTATTTCATTGTTGGCCTGCCGGACAATGCCATTAAGGAGAGCCTGCAAAGGGTAGAGAGCGCACTGAAGACGAACGGGTTTCTGATGCCCAGGATCAAACTCCTTGTAAACCTGGCACCTGCGAATATCCGGAAATCAGGATCAGCCTTTGATCTCCCGATAGCCATAGGCATCCTGGCTGCCAGCGGGCAGGTAAAAAATGTTGACGCGCTGAAAAAATTGCTCATCATGGGTGAACTGAATCTGGATGGTAGCATTCTGCCTGTTAAAGGTGCTTTACCCATGGCCATCCAGGCACGCAAAGAGCAATTCAAAGGCTTTGTTGTTCCGAAACCCAATGGTTACGAAGCGGCCCTGGTAAACACATTATCTGTTTACCCGGTATCGCATATACGGGAACTCGTAGAATTCCTGGATGGGAAAATGGAAATTCTGGCATTGAAAAGTGATCCGAGACATGATTTTTTCTCAAGCCAGTTCGATTTTGATATAGACTTCCGTGACGTGAGGGGTCAGCAAAATATTAAGCGGGCGCTTGAGATTGCGGCGGCGGGAGCGCATAATGCCATTCTTATCGGACCTCCCGGATCAGGGAAAACCATGCTGGCGAAGAGATTACCTACCATTCTTCCGCCGCTGAATCTCCAGGAAGCACTTGAAACGACCAAGATTTACAGCGTTGCAGGGAAACTGCCTTCGGGAGCAACACTGATTGCCCGGAGACCTTTCCGTTCTCCCCATCATACGATTTCAGATATGGCGCTTGTTGGGGGCGGCGGTATTCCCCAGCCCGGCGAAATTTCGCTCGCCCATAACGGGGTCTTGTTCCTGGATGAATTGCCGGAATTCAAGAGAACAGTGCTGGAAGTGATGCGCCAGCCCATGGAAGAAAGAAAAGTAAATATCAGCCGCGCTAAAATGACCATTGATTTTCCGGCGAGCTTCATGCTCCTGGCTTCCATGAATCCATGCCCTTGCGGTTTTTACAATCACCCCGAAAGGGAATGCAGCTGTGCTCCGGGAGCCGTTCAAAAATACCTGAATAAAATCTCAGGTCCCTTACTTGACCGGATCGACCTCCATGTGGAAGTGACGCCGGTTGGCTTTGCAGAATTATCATCTGGCAATACAGAAGAACCCTCTGAATTGATCAGGGAAAGAGTGATGTGTGCAGGGAAAAAGCAGGCGGAAAGATTCCGCGACCATCCGGGAATTTATGCAAATGCACAAATGGACAGCGGTTTGCTTAAAAAGATATGCGTGCTGAATAGTGCCGGAACTGCACTTTTAAGAACCGCTATGGAAAGATTAAGTCTCTCTGCACGCGCATTTGATCGCATTCTGAAAGTTTCCAGAACCATTGCAGATCTTGCCTGTTCGGACGAAATAAAAACAGAACATCTGGCGGAAGCAATTCAATACAGGAATCTCGACAGGGAATCCTGGGCAGGTTAAGACATTGTTAATTAATTACTGCAGAAAATGACGGCATCTGATCGTTCAGTTCTGTCCTGAATGAAAATATGCTTTTCAGGATTTGTCTTGCGGTAAGCCGTATAATTTTCATATCAAGGGCAGGGCTGGCATTGCGCACATAAAACGCATCCCATTGATAACGGTGGAAAATGCTTTGAAATGTAACAGTCGGTCCACGGAATCCTTTTACCTGGGCCATCCCGGTGATGCCGGGTTTTGCATAAAAACGGAGATTATAATTGGTAACGGCCTGGCTAAAAATTTCATTGTCTTTCTGCATAAAAGGCCTGGGTCCAACGATGCTCATATCACCCATTAAAACATTGATGAATTGAGGCAATTCATCCAGGCTGGTCACCCGGAGAAAACGGCCCAGTCTTGTTATCCGGGGGTCATTCACCCTGGCTTGCTGTGAATCGCAATCTTTGTTCACCACCATTGTTCTGAGTTTGATACAATGGAAAGTTTTCCCCAGAAATCCCACGCGAAGCTGCATAAAAAAAACAGGACCGCGCGAATCCAGCCTGATCAGGATCGCGAGGACAGGAATCAGCCAACTCAACAAAAAAACGATGATCAGGGAAGAAATGACTATATCAAAAGCGCGTTTTCCGGCTAAGTATAAACCATTACGAGGGATTTTTTCTATATGATCCGCAGAAGTTACGGATCCCTGAAAATTATACAAATAGCTACTTTTCAAAATTCCAGGCATATGATTCCAAATTTTTAAGGCTAATAAATTTCCTCCCCGCTACATTCCTGAATAACCAAATTCCCTGCCAAGCCTTTTTCCCCAATCTGTGGTTTGGATTTTATTAACAGATAACCTTGCGGATAATCAAACCAAGACAATCTGTTTTGATAAAAGGTTGCTTCAAGGCAGGTGATTTTCAAAAATGGATAAACGAATTAATTCATAATTTATTGCGTAACATCTGATTGCGGAGTTATCTTTGGCGGGATCCACAACCTGCTCAGGATGCTTAAGAGAATTTTACCCATTGCCCTGCTTACCGGAAGCGGGCAATTATTTTCCCTGTTTGCACTTAAATATATTTCCAGGTTTGGATCCTCGCTGGATCTGAAAGCCATCGGGCAAACGGACTCCCTCGTCCTGTTCATGCTCAATGGGATTGCATTGGGATTACAAACCGCAGCTATGCGGGACCTCGCTTTGGCAAAAGATTGGAAAACGGATTTCCAGCAGGCCCAGTCGGCCCGGTTTACGCTTTCTATACTGCTTTGTGGCGGAGTGGTTCTGGCCTTTTTTAACCATTATTATTTTCTTTTTTTATTTGCACCCGTACTTGCAATGAATGGCGATTATGCATTGTATGCCAGAAGCCATCCTATCGCAGGCGCTTCGGTAGGATTCAGCCGACTTTTTCTTCCTTATGCAGCCATCATGGTGGCAGCCCATTTCCGCCCCGATCTCATCATACCTGTATATATTATTTCCACCGTGGTCATATATGTCTTCACCAATCTTTTCATATCCTGGTATCTGAATACAGCAGCAGTTTCAAAGCCCTCTTTGAAAAATCTGCATCTGTATATCAAAAGCCTTCCGATAGGAGTGGAAATATTATCACTTTACTTTATTGGAATGGGGCTTATGATGGTGATTCCCTATTTCTATTCCAACAGCACAGTTGCGCTGGCTTTTGTCGGATTAAAATTTTATGTGCTTTTTAAAGGTGTTCTCCGGATCATCCATCAGGCATTTATCCGGGAAATGAACTCGTTTGAAGTCTGCCTGCGCGTAGACCAGTTGTGCATGCTGGCTGGCATCAGCTTTACAGTTTTCATGATTTGTTTTCCGAAAACAGTGATCGGTATTTTTTTCGGGGAGAAATATCTGGGTGATCCCGTATATTTCATCCTATTGGCCATTGCTGGCCTGATTTACTCCAGCTTCTCCAGCTTTATCATACGGGCCATGCTGGAAAAGAAAGACATACCGAATGCGATTGCAGCGCTCGCTGGCGCTTTATTCACTATTAGTTTGAATATTGCCCTCTCGTTTTCCTACTCCACCGCTGTTTCCATAGGAATCAGCCTGATTGCAGGTGAATTGGCCTTCGCCATTTCCATGGTTTTCATTCTGCATCACAAAGGTTTGGTCCAGGACCGCCTGATCTTCTTTATGAAAAATATTTTCATTGTGGCGATTCCTGTATTCATCGCCTGGTTTTTTGGTGACCACATGAAAAACCTGCTGATTGCGTTTTTGCTTTTCGGAGGTTTGATGGCCATCTCGCACTACAAAAAATTCGCATTCGGGGTAAGAATGGCATAATACTATATTTGCAAACATGGATCTACCCGGGCCAAACCAGAAACTCCTTTCCTTCCTGGAGAAACAAAGCTTTCAGCCCAATCGCTTCGGTGTTCTTTTCCATCCGTTTTATTTTATCCGCCGGGATCTCTTTAAACAGATACGAAAACACGCTCCTTCATTATCCGGCAGGCTGCTGGATTTCGGCTGTGGCCGGAAACCATATGAAAATCTATTTTCAGTGGGCAGCTATACAGGCGTTGATCTGGAATCAAGCGGTCACGACCACCGCAGGTCAAGAGTGGATGTATACTACGATGGAAAGCATCTCCCGTTTGAAAACGAAAGTTTCGATGCTCTTTTTTGCAGTGAGGTATTGGAACATGTATTTGATCCGGATGAGATTCTGCAGGAGATCGGAAGGGTATTGAAAAAAGGATCCCTGGCACTGATCACGACCCCATTCTGCTGGAATGAACATGAAATCCCTTTTGATTATGCCAGGTATACCAGCTTTGGCATGGAACACCTGCTGGAAAAAAATGGATTCCGTGTAAAAGAGTTGGGTAAAAGTGGAAATTTTCCAAGGGTCTGTTTCCAGCTGAGTGCGCTCTTTTTCTATGAGATCTTTAAAAAATATGGAAGGCCCGGAAGAGTATTTGCCCAATTGTTCATAACGCCCATCAATCTGGCCGGATCCGCAATTGCTGCCATCTTACCGCGTAACCGCAGCCTCTATTTCAATAATGTTATCCTTGCAGAAAAGTGCTGATCAGTAAAAAAAACATATCGTACCTGCTTTTCAGCATATCACTCTGCTATATTATATCCCCCTGGTTCTTTGAAAAAAACCTCCTCTTTAATGAATTGCTGTCAGCAGCCGGGCTGGCCATCCTATATTACCGGGGTTTTAAACTTGCAAATGATCCTATCAGCCTTTGTATGACCGGCTTGCTTTGCTGGAGTGTAATCCACATGCTGGTATCCCTGTTGCGCATGGACAGTCTCTACTATTACCTCCGAAACCTGGTGATTAGTTATTCCATGCTTACTTATTTTATTGGTTTCTATTGCCTGGTCTTTCTTCCGGCCTTTATCCATAAAATAAGGGGATGGCTCCGCTGGTACATCGGCATTTTTCTATTCGTGCCGGTATCGCGGTTTTTATTCGAACGGTTCGGGGAAGCAATGCTATTCCCCGCATTGTTCAAAAAACCGCTGCGTCAATGGGTTCCCTGGCTGCTCATTGCTATGAACCTCATATATGGAATAACCTATAGCTCACTGACCGCCTGGATTCTGGCAGCCTTTTACCTGTTGATATTTATTTCGCCCGGATATGCGTTTTTCAAACAATCGGTGCTGCTGATATGCGGCCTATTTCTCATCGTATTCATTTACTTCATACCCGATCTTTCATTGATCGCCAACCGTTTTAGTCCGTATACCTACAATGGCATTGCCGACGTCATGCATTCCAGCCGATTCCTTTCCGTTGATCCCAACAGTACCTGGCGTTTGATCCTCTGGAAACAGGTAATGGTTGATCATTTCCCGATAAATCTTTTCGGGCTTGGTTTTGGTACGCCCATGTTTAAATATTTCCCGATTGAAGACTATTCTAAACTGGGCACGCTGCCCTATGTGCTGGGCGCCCATAATTCTTATGTTTACCTGTTCGGCCGGCTCGGATTGCCTTACGTACTATTGATGGTAGGGGCATATCTCTATCTTTTCAAGGAATACTTCTATCACAAAGCATACTATTATGCCAATAAACAAATCCTCCTTTTCTGGAGCTTTTTTGCAGCCACGGTAATTGCCTTATTCAATCCAGCCCTGGAATCGCCGATCTATGCGGGCGCATACTGGTTGCTGTTAGGCTTAACATCGAGGGCGATTTATAACCGGAACCATCCCATGATCAATACGTTTGCATGAGGATACTCTTTATCCATAACAAATACCGGCAGGAAGGAGGGGAAGATACCGCCCTTGCCCTGGAAACAGCCTTGTTGACACAGAAGGGGCATGCAGTGGAAGTATTACTTTTTGACAACGATGAAATCGGAGATGGACTTATCGCAAAAATCCGGGCTTTCAGGAATGCGCTTTATAACCGGTCGTCGGAAAAAAAGCTAATCCGTATAATCCGGGAATTTGGTCCGGATATCATTCACGTGCATAATCTTTTCTTTGTGGCTTCACCTTCAATTTTGTCCGGTGCAGCGAAAATGCATATACCGGTTGTCTTAACGGTGCATAATTACCGGCTTATCTGTTGCAATGCCATATTGCTGAGAAATAACCAGCCTTGTGAAATTTGTGTTAAAAGGAAACTCCCGCTGGCTGGTGTTCGTTACAGGTGTTTCAGGGGCTCTGCCGCCGCCAGTGGAATGGTTACATGGGTTACCGGTATTCATAAATTAAGAAATACCTGGCAAACCAAAGTGGAGAAGTATATCGTTTTGACAGAATTTGCAAGGGAAAAACTATTGGGTTCATCTCTTGGCATAACATTGGATCAGCTGGTTGTTAAACCCAATTTTGTTTCTGACCAGGGTCCGGGCGGTTTACCGCGGCAGGCGTTTTTTTTATACGCCGGCCGGCTGTCCAGGGAAAAAGGACTTTATACTCTGCTGGAAGCGTTTCGGGACCTGCCTGATCAGAGCCTGGTGATTGCGGGAGAAGGGCCCGAAAAAGATTTATTGAAAGATGAATATCAAGGGACTGGAAATATTCGTTTTGTAGGACAATTGGATAGAGCTGAACTATCGGTTTTGATGAAGATATGCAAGGCGCTGGTGTTTCCCTCAATCTGGTATGAGGGTTTACCCTATGTGATTTTAGAAGCATTTTGCGCCGGCACACCCGTTATTGCTTCCAATCTTGGAGCAATGTCTGACCTCATAAAGGATGGATATAACGGGATGCATTTCAAACCCGGAAATGCTTTGGACCTCAGAGAAGCGGTCCGTCGTTTCGGGGAAGGCAGGAATGATTTGTATGCGCAGGCACGGCAAACCTACCTGGATCACTATCAACCCGATATTCACTTCAGGTCCGTAATGGAAATATATGATACCGCAATTAAAATCCATAAAGCCAAGGACGGTTAGAAAGGTTAGGATCATCTGCCTGAATGTTGACGTCATTTCCCTGGAAGAAAGTATCCGCAAAGTAATGGATTGGGGAATGACCTATACGCCCTCGTATATATGTTTCGCAAATGTCCATATGCTGGTGGAAGCCCACCGGAATCTTGCTTTCCGCAGACAGGTAAACAACGCCTCCCTGGTTTTACCCGACGGTAAGCCGATTGCGAAATCCTGTTACTGGATGTATGGCAAATTACAGGAGAGGAAAGCAGGCATGGACTATATGCCGCATATTCTGGAAGCGGCGAACAGATCCGGAGCATCAGTGTTTTTATATGGCTCTACAGAAAAGGTTCTTCAAAAACTGGTTGACCGAATTCATTATGAATTTCCGCAAATCAATATTTGCGGCCATATTTCACCGCCTTTCCGCGAAATGACCACCCAGGAACAGGATGCACATATCAGACAAATCAATTTTTCCGGGGCAAACCTGGTACTCGTTTCCCTTGGCTGTCCGAAACAGGAAAAATGGATGGCGGATCATTCCGAAAGAATCAATGCAACTCTATTGGGTCTTGGAGGAGCGTTTCCGGTATTTGCCGGAATGCGCAGCCGTGCACCTGAGTGGATGCAGCACAGCGGGCTGGAATGGCTCTACCGGCTGATTCAGGAACCCGGAAGAATGTTTAAACGCTACCTTTATACCAATATTTATTTTATTTTTCTTCTTGCCGGAAAAATGATCAACAGATGAATAAGCCTTACGGGCTTGTCCGCAAATTTTTCTTCCATGAACCGACGGTCTATCTGATCTTTTGCGTTGGCATCGTTTATTCGATGTTTTTCTGGCCATTGCTGAATTCCATTTCCTGCATATCCCTCGGCGTTTACTGGCTGCTCTTTTCCGGGAAATCCTTCCCCTGGAAAACCAAAAAATTCCGGCTGGTTATTCTATTTATCAGCCTGTATTTTGTTTCGATTATCGGAATATTTTATACTGCAAACCTGCCCAGAGGATTTTTCCGCCTGCAGCAACAGTCGGCCATACTGCTCTTCCCTTTGGTTTTTGGATGTTCAAACGTAATGAGCCCGAAAATGCTGAGGACGATATTCAGTCATTTTATCCTGGCTACGATAATTGCGGCCCTGCTTGGGTTAGCGCATGGCTTTTTAAGATACCATCCTGCAACCGGCTACCCTTTTGATTCCGGGCATGCTTTCGTTTACCCGAATGGTTATCCTTATATAATGGTTCTGAATTGTTTACTGAGCCTGATACTGATCGCAGAAAAAAAATACAATCCTGTTCTGGGGAGACCATGGCTCATTATTCTTTGCCTTGTGTTTTTATCTGCCTACCTGCTTTTACTGAACGTCAGGTTGCTCTCCGTTTGCTGGCTATTGATCCTGATCTATTATATTTTTCGCATAATTTCCGTTCGGGCTCACCGTCTGATGATCAGCTTCGCAGTATTAGGCCTCGCATGCCTGGCCTTCTTTAAAATTCCAATGTTCAGGGATAAATGGGATGAGCTGAGGAATTATCCCGAAGAAGGTGTGATCAGGCTGGATAAAGACGCTTCCCTTGGAAGAAGCTGGGGTGGCGTGTCTATCCGGATGGCACTTTGGGAATGCAGTGAGGATCTTATCCTGCGCCATCCCTTCACGGGTGTGGGCACAGGAGATATACAAGACAGCCTCCAGCAGGCTTACGAAGAACGGAAGTTTTACTTTGCCTCGCGGTATAATCATTATAATATCCACAACCAATACCTTCATATGCTGATTGGTTTTGGCGCAGGTGGTCTGGCCATTTTACTCGCCTGCATCGCTGCTCCGGCGCTGATACTCAGAGGGGATGCTTTCAGAAGAACAAGGCTGCTTTTTTTACTCCTTTTTTTCCTCATTTGCTTTACCGAGGTGATCCTGGACATCAATAAAGGGATTATTTGGTATTCTTTTTTTAATTCGATATTTGCATTTGGCGCAGGCAAGAAAGAATCTATACCTTATCCTGCAGCCTAACAACCTAACTGTACATTTTCATGCAAGACAATCGGCCCTCCCCAGAACCGGAAATTGACCTCTTTTATTTTTTGCGACCCATCAGCAACCTTGGAAAAAAAATCCGGGACCTCATCGTTTATTATTTCCGGACCCTTGGAAGGAATATTTTCCTTTTCCTGACCATCCTGGTCTTATGCAGTCTGGCCGGATTTCTGGCACACTTTGTTATTAAACCGGCTTATAAAACGGAAGCCATTTTCGTTTCCCATGTAATGCCCGGCGGTGTCTGTACAGAAATGCTGGATGATCTGAATAGCCACGCCCTCCTGCTCGACCGGGAACTCAATATCAGCCAGGCCGCAGCGGCCGGCATCCGGAAGATAGAAACAGAGGAAATGAAGCCTCAGCATCTGCAAAGAAGGTATGATTCCCTGGTATTTAATAATGGGGATACATCACTGGCCACATTCAGCGTAACGCTTATTCTGGATGATTTTAAATATCTCGATACCATTCAATGGGCATTGATAGAATATCTCGATCATTCACCTTATGCCATGAGAAGGTCATCTGCAAGAAAGGAAGCACTTCTCTCGCTTAGGGAATCCCTCGAAAAAAGGCTGGAAAGTATGGACAGCGTCCAGCAGACCATTAACAACAGCATTTTACCCCGCAGGGAATTCTCTTCGGGCAGGCCGATCAACCCGGTGGATTTATATAAGGCGGCACTTTTTTATAACAAACAAAAGATCGACATTGACCAGGAGCTTTCTGTCATGGATAATGTGGAAGTGCTGAAACCGTTTACCCGATATGACTTTTTCAACTATCCAAACTATTTGAAGTTGTTTTTGTTGGCAATAGCATGCGGAATTATACTGGCCGGGATATTCACTCCCTGGTTGGGTAAAAAACCGAAATTGTTATGAAGACCCTGCTTATTTATCTCAAACCTTATAAAATGTTGGTGGGCCTTACCCTTTTGCTTGCCAGCGTGAATATCGGATTCTCCCTTTTTGACCCGATCATATTTGGTAAGATCGTGAATCTATCCAATGAATACGTCCAGGCCAGAAAACTTCACAATAATTTTACTGCCGACCGCTTTTTCACCGTATTCTCTTGGAAGCACCCGGGCGTGATCAATCTATTGCTCCTTTCCATAGCGGTAGCCATGGTGAGCCGGCTCGCAAAAAACTTCCAGGATTATTTTATGAATGTTGTGGTACAGAAATTCGGTGCCAAAGTATTCACTGACGGACTCCAGCACGCAATGAAACTTCCATACCAGGAATTTGAAGACCAGCGTAGCGGAGAGACCCTGGGCGTTTTACAGAAAGTAAGGGAGGATACCGAAAGGTTTATGAATTACTTTATCAATGTGCTTTTCGGTGTAATCATCGGTGTGATTTTTGTTTTTACCTACGCTGCCATATGGATTCACTGGAGCATACCGATCGTTTATCTCACGGGCATTCTGCTCCTGACATTCATAAGTAATGTACTGAGCAGAAAGATCAAGAGCATTCAAAAACACATTGTTTCCCAAACCACCTCCCTGGCAGGTTCCACAACCGAATCTCTCAGAAATATCGAGCTGGTGAAGAGTCTGGGGCTCACCCAGGAAGAGGTGACACGACTGAATAAAAATACCTATAAGATTCTCGGTCTCGAACTCACCAAGGTAAAACGCATCCGCAGCATCAGCTTTGTCCAGGGCACTTTTGTGAACACCCTCCGGCAGGTAATCCTTTTCATCCTGATGTGGCTGATCTTTAAAGACAAAATGAATGCAGGGCAGCTGGTAACGATGCAGATATTCTCCTTCTTTGTATTCGGGCCATTGCAGGATATCGGTAATATTATTATGTCTTACCGCGAAGCAGAAGCTTCCCTGAATAATTTCGACAACCTGATGAAAAAAGTGCCTGAGCCCCAGGCCTTAAATCCAAAACACCTGGGCAAGATCGAGCAACTCAGTTTCCGCAATGTGGTTTTCAAACATAAATCCGTTCAGCACTATGCTATTGATCATATCAGTTTTGATGTGCGCGTAGGGGAGACTATCGCTTTTGTCGGTCCCTCGGGTTCCGGCAAGTCTACCCTGATGAAACTCCTGGTGGGTTTATACCGTCCGATGGAAGGCAGCATCTTATATAACCATCTCGATGAAAATTCAATTGATTTCAACGACCTGCGTTTTCAAATCGGATTTGTTACGCAGGACACTCAGTTGTTTTCCGGAACGATAAGGGAAAACCTACTCTTTGTAAACCCGCACGCAACGGAAGGAGACTTGCTTGATGCATTGCAGAAGGCCTCCTGTAACAGCCTGCTTGAGCGGGCAGGGAAAGGCCTTGAAACTATGATCGGGGAAGGCGGATTAAAACTTTCAGGCGGTGAGAAGCAGCGGATATCGATTGCCCGCGCGCTCCTGCGCAAACCCCGGGTTCTCATCTTTGACGAGGCCACTTCGGCGCTGGACTCTTTGACCGAAGAAGAAATTACCCAGACCATACGGCAGGTTTCTTCCCAAAGAAATCAGATTACGATATTGATCGCGCATCGTCTCTCGACCATTATGCATGCCGACCGCATTTACGTGCTGGAAAAAGGAGAGGTGGTTGAAACCGGTACCCACAGTTCTTTACGCGATGAAAAAGGATTGTACTATGCCATGTGGCGTCAGCAGATCGGAGAAAGAAAAAACAGCCAGGATATTCCTGAAAAAGTAATGAGCATCAACGGTTAAATTCATTCTGCTCCGATGGAAAAATTATCCATTGTCATCATCTGTTTCAATGAGGAACATAATATCGGGCGATGCATTGATTCCGTTAGGGGGGTAGCGGATGAAATCGTGGTACTCGATTCTTACTCGACCGACCAGACTGTTCGCATAGCTGAGGAAAAGGGTGCCACGGTAAAGCAGCAGGCTTTCAATGGGTTTATTGAAAAAAAAAATGACGCGCTTGCCCTGGCCTCCCACCATTTTGTATTAAGCCTTGACGCCGACGAGGCCCTGGATGAAACCTTGCGGGATTCTATTCTTAAGGAAAAAGAGAAATTTTCAACTGCTGCCTACCGCATGAACCGCTGTACCAATTATTGCGGACAATTCATTCTGCACGGAAGCTGGTATCCCGATCGCAAACTGCGCTTGTTCGATAAAAGGATCGCGTGCTGGGGAGGAACGAATCCGCACGACAGGATCGAATTGAGCAAGGATACAGAGATCCGCCACCTGAGAGGAAATATCCTCCACTATGCTTACCTGTCCATAGCCGATCATGTGGCCCAGAATAATAAACTAAGCACCATGGCCGCGAAAGCCCTTTTTGAAAAAGGGAAAAGGACAAGGCGCTTAAACATAATCGTAAACCCTTTCTGGTCTTTTATTCAAAGCTTCCTGATCCGTGCCGGATTCCTGGACGGTTTTTTCGGATTTGTGATTGCTATCCAGATTGCCCATATGACATTCCTGAAGCATTCCAAATTATACCTTATTCAAAAAGCCGCGAAATAGGGTCTATCTTTATGCAAAGGAATCAACCGATGCCTGGCAAACCCGGATTTATATGGAGCTTACTCACGCAGAAATGCCCGCATTGCCGGCGCGGGGAAATGTTTTCAAATCCCAACCCCTGGAACCTGAAAGAAATGACAAAAATGCCTTCACACTGCCCGGTTTGCGGCCAGCTCTTTGAGCTGGAAGTTGGTTTCTGGTACGGTACAGCTTATGTGAGCTATCTGCTGACTGTTGTATTTTCCGGTTTAAGTTTTGCTTTTTGGTGGCTCACCATCGGGTTTTCATTGGAGGATAAGCGATTCTTCTGGTGGCTGGGCATAAACGCTTTTCTATTGCTGGCGCTGCAACCCTGGATCATGCGTCTCAGCCGGGCCATGTACCTGTATTTTTTTGTTTCTTACGATAAGGATTTCGAATCATCGCCCCCAAAAAAATTCGATTATTCTTCCGAGGATTATTTTCTTCAGAAAGAAGACCCGGTGAAATAATACAAATAAAAAAGCCAGGAAATTTTCCCGGCTCGTTGAATCTATGATAGGGGTTAGTAAGCCTCTATAACGCAAAATTATAAAGAATATTATATATTCAAAGCATTCAGAGATCTTTTAAGCTAAAAATATCCTTTACACGGGCTCCTTTTTCAGTCAGCTGAATGGTACAACATTCATTCTTCGGGTCATGCTCGAAGTAAAGGATAAAGTCCTTTTCAATGGCTTCATCCAGAAATGATTTCTTTTCCTGAAGCGTCGTTAACGGAAACATATCGTATGCCATAACATATGGAACAGGCAAATGGCCGACCGATGGAAAAAGGTCAGCCACATAAACGATCGTTCTGTTCTTGTATTCTATTTGCGGCAGCATCATGGATTCCGTATGGCCGTTTACAAAACGGATTTTGAAGCCTGGTAAAAAATCAGTGGCAGGCAGGTTTTTTTCTCCCTTTTCTCCTGGCACCGGAATCAGGTTCAGCCGGCCGCTTTCACTGACTGGCAAAATATTTTCCTTCAGGAAAGATGCTTTCTCGCGGTCATTCGGACGGATGGCCCAATCCCAGTGCTTTTCATTGCTCCAGTATTTAGCGTTGGGAAATGCCGGGACGAGTTTGTCCCCGCGCCGGATAATACTGCCCCCGCAATGATCAAAATGCAAATGCGTCAGAAAAACATCGGTGATATCTCCTGGTTGAAATCCATTTTCTTTCAGGGAATTTTCAAGATTCGCGTCACCATGGAGATGATAATAACTGAAAAATTTTGCATCCTGTTTATTCCCGATACCATTGTCTATCAGGATCAGTTTGCCGCCATCTTCAACCAGCAGGCAGCGCATGGCCCAGGTGCAAAGATTATTGGCATCTGCGGGATTGGTTTTATTCCAGATACTCTTAGGCACAACTCCAAACATGGCGCCTCCGTCGAGCTTGAAAAATCCTGTTTGGATTGTGTGGAGGTTCATGGAGCAAAATTAAAGAGTGGATGGTATATTGTAGATGGATACCAAGTGCCAATTCGCCTATAAATTCCATCAACAATCTACCATATACCATCAACCAACTTTGAGGGATCTTTTATATGCACTACTCAACCAACCCAGCCCGATCACAAAAAATAATATCAGCGACAATACCGAATTCTTCATGCTTCCTGTAATTTCCTCGATCAGCCCGAAGCTGAACATGCCGATAACGATCGCCACTTTTTCAGTGAAATCATAGTAGCTGAAATAGGATGCGGTATCTTTTGTCTCCGGCATTAGCTTGGAATAGGTGGAACGGCTGAGGGATTGTATGCCCCCCATAACAATCCCCACGGCAATCGCCAGCAAATAGAAACCGATTTCCGGATTACCGCCCTCTTCCTTGAACCGGGCGGTGTAATAGGCTGCAAGGCAAATGAGGATCCAGAAGAGGACCACGCCGATCAGCACACGCAAATTTCCAAACTTCTCAGAAAGCCGGCTCATCCATATGGCGCCCGGAATCGCTACGAGCTGGATGATCACGATAGTAATAATGAGTTTCGTGTCTTCCAGTTGTAATAATTTACTTCCGAATAATGTGGCCGCCAGCATCACGGTCTGCACACCCATGCTGTAAAAGAAAAACCCACGAAGGAAGTTTTTCAGGATCGGCAGTTTTTTGATTTCCTGGTAAACTTTTTTCATTTCGGAAAAGCCTTCAGAAATAATCCGGGAGCTTATCGATCCCGCAGATTTGGTTTCAGGCAGCACGGAGAAAGTGATTTGTGCAAAAGAAGCCCACCAGATGCCCACCAGCAAAAAGGTAATTCTTGGGGCAAGGAAAGGATTGCTCGTGATGGTCAGGACCAATATAAATCCGATCATCTGCAGGATAACACTTCCGATATAGCCATAGGAAAACCCTTTCGCACTCACCCGGTCCCGGTCTTCCGGAGCGGCAATCTCCGGCAAAAATGCGTTGTAAAAAACGAGGCTGCCCACATAGCCCATCGCGGCCATCATAAAGCATAAAATCCCGAGCCAGAGATTAGCACCATTAAAAAAGTAAAGTAAGGAGCAGCCCGCTGCACCCAGATAACAGAAGAATTGCATGAAAGCTTTTTTATTCCCGCGCGTGTCTGCAATGGACGTGAGTACCGGATAAAGCAGGGCAATAAAAAGGTAGGCAACCGCAAGCGAATAATCGTATAAGGAAGAGTTGATAAATTTTCTGCCCAGGAACGGAACAATCTCGCCACCGAATTGCTTTTTCGTCACGGCGGTAAAATAAATCGGGAAGAAGGTGGTGGTGATAACGAGATTATAGACAGAATTAGCCCAGTCGTACATCGCCCATCCGCGAATTACTTTTTTGGATGCTGTCAGCATAACCTTTTAAGGTTTTATTGATGGATAATCCCCTTCCACACGAGTAGCAGGATCACGGTGCCGGCAAGGATCCGATAGTAACCGAACAACCTGAATCCATGCTTCTGCAAATAAGTGATAAAAAAGCGGATTGCGATCAGAGCCACGACAAAAGCAATCAGGCTGCCGATCGCCAGCAGGATCATGCTGTCTCTTGCAAAAACTTCAGGATGGTCCTTATGAACATCCCAAAAGCTCTTTACGGAAGCTGCCAGCATCGTGGGAACGGCCAGGAAAAAAGAAAATTCTGCGGCGGTGCGGCGATCGAGTTTTTCTGCCAGCCCCCCGATAATGGTGGCCGCACTCCGACTGAGCCCTGGAAATAAAATGGATAAGACCTGGTAACACCCGATTATGAAAGCGTTCTTATTGCTAACGGAATCCTGATTGTGAATGGCCGGCCGGGTAAACAGCTTGTCTATGAACAGCAATACGATTCCACCGGCAATCATCACGGTGGCGATAAAAACGATATTACCGAGGAGGGTATCAATATGCTTTTTCAGCAGAACGCCGGCAACGATGGCAGGTATCAGGGCAATCACCAGTTTTAAATAAAACCGGATCTTCTTAAAATCAAAAAATTGCCTGTGGTAAAGAACAACAACTGATAAAATGGCAGCCAGCTGGATCACGATCTCAAACAGATCTGTGAACGCATTTTCCTGCACGCCGATGAGCGGGTTGGCAAATTTCATGTGTGCGGTGGAAGAAACAGGAAGAAATTCTGTGAGGCCTTCAACAATGGCGATAACGATGGCTTGTATAAGGCTCATTGAGGTTTGGGCTCTTTCGGATTCTTAAAGATACCCACAATCTCGAGCGCAAGACCTGCAAGTATGAGGATGGGCGCCAGCGTGATCCTTCTGAAACTGTAAACCTGGGAAGGATCAAATACATTGGGGTCTTTGCTCTTGCCTCCAACCATCAATAAAAGGCCAAGCAAGATCACAATCAGGCCCAGAAGCATCCATCGGTAATTTTCTTTTCCGAACAAGGGCGGTTTTTGTTTGGAAGCAGGAGGGGTCTTTTGTCTGGAAGGAGGGGCGGTTCTTATTTGTTTTGCCATAAGGAAGAATAGATTGCAATGTAATAAAATCAGTACAATTCATCCAGTTTCATCTTCAGGTATTTAAGCACGCTGCGATGAGTGCTGATAAATGAAATAAATATGCCCAGTAATATGATAACGACAAACAGGACGATCAGCAAAGGATAATCCCGTAAGGCTTTCAAATAAGGCAATTGGTTTTCTGCAAAAATAATCACGGCAATGAGACCACCGACTGCCAGCAAGCCGCTGATCAGGCCATTAATAAATGCCCGCAGATCCATCGGCCTGGAAATGAACCAACGGGTGGCGCCCACCATCTGCATGGTCTTAATCAGGAAACGGTTGCTGAACATGGCCAGGCGGATGGTATTGTCAATCAGGAAAATGACCAGGATGGAAATGACAATGATAACCGAAAGCAATATGATGCTGATCTTATTTATGATATTGTTCAGGTTGGTAACCAGCGATTGCGGATAGAGCACATCACTCACGGCAATATTCCGCAAAAGGTCATTCTTAATTTTAGTGAGTGAATCTGTTGAGGCATATTCCTTTTTTATTCTGAAATCA
>JANWIY010000142.1 GCA_025449645.1 Chitinophagaceae bacterium
TATCCTACCGGCCTGTTCCTGGAATATTGCACCTGGCGGAAAACTATCAATGTGCCAATGATTAGCGCAATGGAAACTGTAAATTGAGTGAGCACCAACAACCTGCGTATCAATCCGGGAAGCCGCCCGGCCTTAAAGCTTCCCTTTAATACCTTAACCGGACTGAATGAGGATAAATAAATCGCCGGATAGCTTCCCGCAACCAGGCCTGTGACGAAAGTGAATGCCAGTGCTGCCATCCAGAAATATGGATTGAACCATAAAATGGTCATATGCTTACCTGAAACATCATTGAAAAAAGGAAGCGTTACCTGAACCAGAAACAATGCAAGAATAAATGCGGCTATTGCCATCAGTAGTGATTCTCCGAAAAACTGCCCTATTAACTGGGAGCGAAGAGAGCCTATTGCTTTCCGTATTCCTACTTCCTTGGCCCTTTTTTCAGACCGCGCCGTACTAAGGTTCATGAAATTGATGCAGGCCAGCAGCAGTACAAATGCTCCAATCAATCCGAACATCCAAACATATTGAATGCTGCCGCCGATATTATGGCCGTCTTTAAACTCAGCATATAAATGCCAATTGCGCATCGGCTGCAAAAAAAGTTCTCCCTTATATTTTGCCTGGTCCTTGTTTACTTTATTCAGCTTAGCGTATTTAATTTTTGCGGAAACGGCGGTCATACCTGAATGGTCCTCCAGCTGAACAAAAATCTGGAAAGAGCCGTCTCCCCAATTACTCTCGTTACCCTTCACCCAACTGGTCAGATCCCAGAAAGGAGCGATAAAAGCCATATCATGAAGTGTTGTATTTTCGGGCAGGTCTTCATAAACTCCCTCAACCTTTTCATTGATTTCATTATCAATTTTGACCAGTTTCCCCAGCGGATTGACATTGCCGAAAAGCCCCTTTGCCATGGAATGAGAAAGTAAAATGGAAGATGGCTCTCGAAACGCAGCTTGGGAACCCTCAAGCATATGAAGCGATAGCATTTCAGGTGCATCAGCTTCCATATAGTTGCCTTGAGTAGATAGATTCTTATCTCCAGCACTGATCATGCTGTTCATGGTCCAGGATGAAAGGACCACATATTTAAAATCGCTGCCGAAGCTTCTGCGCAGTTCGCCGGCAAGCGGAATGGGAACGCCCATGCCCGTATTCACCTTACCGCTATAGGTTTGATTTTCCATAACCTGGGCGATCTTTTCGTAGTTACTATGGTATTTGTCAAATGATAATTCATCCCAGAGCCATAAGCCGACCATAATAGCCACGGCCATGCCAGCGGCAAGGCCGGCCACATTGAGAAAAGAATACACTTTATTTTTAGCGAGATTGCGGAGGGCAATCTTAAGATAACTTTTAAGCATAGAGGTCTATTATCCTGGTTAAAAAACACAGCTAAAATATCTAAAAAAGTGCCGGGATGATATTTGACTGACAATCAATCAGATTTTAATTGCCAGGAGAGAATAACTGTCCGATTTTGATACGGAACTGTTCATTTATAAGGGCTCGATCAGCCATAATTTCAGGATGGCATCAGTCAGGGATACTAAATGGGGAAATGTATCCGGCTTTCTAAGAAAACAATTGGCTCCGAATTCGAAAGCCAATTTCCGGTCGTGGTGGAGGGTTGAAGTGGTCAGGACAACAATCGGAATATGGGAAAATTGCTTTTGGCTTCTGATTTCACGAAGTATATCCAGGCCCATCATGCCGGGCATATTAAGATCAAGCACTATAAGTGAAGGATACAAATCCGATGGCGCCTGCAGGTTATCAAGCAATTCTTCCCCGGACTCTATAAATGCATAGTCGCCCTGGTATTTGTTCTCAAGGAAAGCATCCAGAATGATCTGGCGGTCGTCCGGATCATCATCTACTATATAAACCAGTTTGTCATTCGTTTCTTTCATTGTGAAGTATTTTCAAATGATAAATCCGACTCAAGAAAACAGAGCAGGACTGTCATTCGTTCATAGTCAGTTTTACAGATTTTGTGCGATATGAAATGGAAGTTTTCCTGATACGGAGTTGTGTTACAGAGGTAGCAATTTATTTAGGGGGGCGTGGAATCTCTCTCTTTCGGCTTTTGATGTTTGGATTTGTGTTTCTTACTATTAATGCCTTTGATTTTGTATCATGACTTTTAGCCCATTTTGCAATAAGTAATTTTATAGCTTTACTTCTTTCCTGCCTTTCTTCTTCAGTTGTTGGCATATAATGAGATTGATAATAAGATAGGATTTTTTTTCTAAATCCCTTCTCTTATTATTTCTTCTCATTTACAATAGTATAATGGGATTCATTAAACTAAGTGTTTTTACCTAGTTCGAATTTCATGGATTTTGGATAAAAATCATAATTACCAGTTGTGCATTCTCCTATCGGAAATCGGGTCGAAAACAACAATGAATACTTTCCTGAGGTATCAAAAATTCCAGTACCTTGTGTAACCCCACCTTGTCCGTCAGGATCAGCACCCGCTCCAAAAAACCTAAATGTTCAAGGCAATTAAGAATAAAGAAAAAATACGCTCACTCAACCTCTTTCCGGTTGTTGGTATTGGTGCTTCGGCCGGTGGATTGGATGCTTTCAAAAGATTGTTAAAGGCTATTCCTGAAAATTCAGGTATGGCCTTTATTCTGGTACAGCACCTGGATCCGGCTCATGAAAGTATTTTAGCTGATCTGTTGCAAAAGGTTACTAGAATACCAGTCCAGGAGATATCAGACAATATTCAAGTGGTCCCTGATCATATTTATATCATTCCTTCCAATAAATTACTTAAGGCCACAGATGGTGTTCTGCAATTAAGTGCCCGTCTTCCAAAGAACTATAAGAACATGCCGATAGACCTGTTCTTCTCATCATTGGCAGAGGTACACCAAAGTCATGCCATTGGTGTGGTTTTATCAGGTACAGGGACCGATGGCACCCTGGGATTAAAGGCCATTAAGGCTCAGGGAGGGATTGCTTTCGCGCAGGAACAGGAATCTGCAGCCTACGATGCCATGCCACAAAGCGCTATTGATTCAGAAGTGGTGGATTTTATACTCCCGCCCGAAAAGATTCCCCAGCAATTACTAGCCTTAATTAAAACATTAGAAGTAAGCACGGTAGAGGACGGGGAGAATACTCAAAAAAAACAGGATGATGCATTTAAACAGATCCTTTCCCTGGTCCGCATGAGAAAAAATGTCGATTTTATTTATTACAAGCAAACAACTATCGGGAGGCGGATTACCCGCCGGATTGCCCTTAGCATGAAAAGCACCGCAACCGAATACCTGGCATATCTAAAAGAGAACAATGCTGAGATGGATATTTTATATCAGGACCTCCTTATTCCGGTAACGGAGTTCTTCCGGGATCCCCAGATGTTTGAAAATTTGAATGAATCGGTATTTCCAACCCTTCTGAGGAACAGACCGGGGAATGAACCTTTACGCATTTGGATCCCGGGTTGTTCTACAGGTGAAGAAGCCTACTCGATTGTAATGTGCCTTCACGAATACCTGGGGGACAAAGCGTCCAATTGCAAAATACAGCTATTTGCAACTGATATTTCTGAAATTGCCATAGCAAAAGCAAGGGGTGGAATTTATGAAAAGAGTGCAACAAATGGTCTTTCTGACTCCCGCCTGCAACAATTTTTTACCAGGATAGACGGCAAATTCCGGCTGAATAAATCCATCCGGGATGCCTGTGTATTTGCCTATCATAATTATCTCAAAGACCCTCCTTTTGCAAGGATTGATCTGATCAGTTGCCGTAACTCACTTATTTATATGGAGCCTTTTTTGCAGAAAAAAGCGTTGACTACTTTTCATTATTCACTAAAGGAAAAAGGATTTTTAATACTGGGAAAATCGGAAGGCATAGGTCAGTCAACTGAACTGTTTAACGCAATTGACAAGAATAGCAAGATTTATACCCGTAAAGGAGACCGTGGGAGATTTTTGCATGTGATTGGAAGCTCCAAAAATGAAATCTTTAAAGGGAGCAACACCCTATTCAAACCAAATGAAATCAACAAAGACGATTTTCAAAAAAAAGCGGATGAATTATTATTGTCCAGGTACGCGCCCCCGGGTGTTGTTGTAAATGATGAAATGGAAATCGTACAATTTCGCGGAGCAACCGGTATTTGGCTGGAGCCTTCGCCCGGCAAGCCGAATCTTAACGTACTAAAAATGGCCCGCGATGGCCTGGCATTTGAATTGCGGATTGCCTTGCATAAGGTCAAAACCAGTAAGCATGCGCAGGTCAAGGAAAATATTCCTATTTGTTTTATGAATGAAGAACGGCTGGTGTCAATTGAGGTCATTCCCCTGCTGAACACGATTGACCCACACTTTTTAATTCTTTTCAGGGACAGTTTCTTACCGGTTGAAAACAAAAAGGGAGAAGTTAAAAAAGGCAAGCCCCGGGTCGTCCAGGATTCAATTCAAAGAATGGAGTTACTCCGGATTAAAGAATTACAAACAGAACTTGCCCAGGCCAGGGATGATATGAGAAACATCACCGAGAGCCAGGAAGCATTTAATGAAGAACTTCAAAGTGCAAATGAGGAGCTACTATCCGGGAGTGAAGAATTGCAAAGCCTGAATGAAGAACTTGAAACCTCGAAAGAGGAAGTGCAAACCAGCAACGAAGAATTGATTATTGTAAACCAGGAGCTTTACGACAGGAATGAACAACTGGACCTTTCCCGTCTTTATTCGGAGTCCATCGTCAGAACTATCCGGGAGCCGCTCATCATTTTGAATAAGTACTTGCAGGTAAAGAGCGCCAACCAGTCGTTTTATAATATGTTTCAAACCTCAGAAGATGCAACTGAGGGCAAATCCCTATTCGAACTGGGAAATAATCAATGGGAAATACCGGGACTCCGTAAAATGCTGGAAAAAATACTGCCTGAAAAAACCGCTATTGCTGACTATGAGGTTACCCATGACTTTCCCGGATTAGGCGAACGCATTATGCTTTTAAATGCAAGCAAGATTTTCAGGGATAATAGCGATGAACAATCCATTCTGCTGGCCATTGAGGATATCACAGAAAAGAGAAAAATAGATATAGACCTGAAGCTGTTTACCGAAGAATTGGAAAAGCAGGTTTCGGAAAGAACATTTTCGCTGCATGAGGCGAATACGGATCTCCAGCATTCAAATGAGAATTTAGAGCAATTTGCATATATAGCTTCCCATGATCTGCAGGAACCGCTCCGGAAAATCAGAATGTTTTCTACCCTTCTTAAAGACAGATATAATGAGAATTTGCCAGATACGGCTAAGGAATTGATTACGAAAATCACTAATTCTTCAGAACGTATGTCTACGCTTATTAAGGGAGTGCTTAATTTTTCAAAAATTCTGCATGGCGATGCAGTTTTTGAAAGAACTGACCTCCACGAAATATTAAGCACGATTTTAAATGATTTTGAATTGCTGACCACTGAAAAGAATGCCGTTATTCATCGTGAGCGATTGCCTGTTATTGATGGCATTCCATTGCAAATAAATCAGCTTTTCTATAATCTGGTAAGCAATTCTCTTAAGTTTTCAAGAAAGGACACAGCACCGGTTATTACGATTACCTGGAGGGTTACCGAAGGGAAACATTTAAGCGAAAATACAGAGCTTAATAAAAATGCCTCTTATTGTGAAATCAGTTTTAGAGACAATGGAATCGGATTTGATCAAAAATATGCAGATCAGATCTTTTTGATTTTCCATCGCTTAAATGCCCGTGAACATTTTCCTGGAACCGGCATCGGTTTGGCTTTGTGTAAAACAATTGCAGTAAACCATCATGGTGAAATAACTGTAAGTTCAAATACGAACACAGGCACGCTATTTCAGATTTTACTGCCGTTAAAACAAGAATCCTTCCTCCATTAGCCTAATCAATCCCTTCTTACCTACTATTTAATACATTTGGGTCAGGACAATTTATGAATATCAATTTTACCCAGCCCCTTTTTATCCTTATTATTTTTCAACTGCTGTTCCTCA
>JANWIY010000143.1 GCA_025449645.1 Chitinophagaceae bacterium
CCGAAGGTTCAGTTACAATTCCATAGGCATGTGCCAGAAGCAGGGTCCATTTGTTCACCGCATCAAATCCCTCCACATCCAGGGAAGGATCGCTTTCCGCAAATCCGAGTTGCTGTGCGAGAAGCAGCGACTGCCTGAAGTCGAGTTTCTCTTCAAACATCTTTGTCAGAATAAAATTCGTGGATCCGTTAACGATAGCCCGGATGGAATGAAGCAGGTCATTGTCGTAATACTCTTCCAGGTTGCGGATCACCGGAATGGAAGCACAGGCTGCCGCTTCGTACAAAAGCGAATGACCGGTTTGCTTTTGCAGACCGATCAGTTCGGGCAGGTTTTCAGCAAGCATTTTCTTGCTGGCACTGACTACATCCTTTCCGTTTTTTAATGCAGTGGAAACAATGTCGAAAGCCGGGCCGGTTTCGTTTATCACTTCGACGATCACATTTATTTCCGGGTCAGCTAATAATTCGTTCTTATCTGTAGTGAACAATTCCTCAGGTGCATTTCTTTTTTTGCCGGGATGTTTAATACATACTTTTTTTATCGACGCTTTAAGTGAAGGCGTTTGTTGCAATATGCGGTAGAGGCCTTCGCCCACAACGCCGAATCCGAATAATCCGATGGTTAGCTGCTTATGCGTTTCCATAATGCCAATGGTTTCAACAGGTTTCTAATTTCTGGGAATGTTTGTTTTTCTTAACAATGATCCCGTCCAATGTGTTGCAAAGATCCTCTATTAAATCTTCTGCTTCTTCGAGACCTGCGGATAAACGGATCAGGCTGTCGTTTACCCCGGCGGCCCTCCTTCTTTCAGCAGGAATGGTTTTGTGGGTCATTTCCGCTGAATGGCTGATCAGGCTCTTGATGCCACCCAGGCTTTCCGCAAGTTTAAACAAACGGGTGGAAGTAACAATGGATTTCGCAGCTGCAACGGTATCTTCTTTCAGGGTAAAAGATACAATGCCCCCGAATCCGCGGGATTGCCTCCTGGCGACAGCATGATTTGGATGTGAGATCAGACCCGGATAAAAGACATGGTCCACCGCAGGGTGCTCCTGTAAAAATTCAGCAATCTGTTGCGCTGTCTGGCAATGCTGTCTCATACGCAGATGCAGGGTTTCGAGGCCCCGGATCACGAGCCAGCTGTCGAAAGGCCCCAGGATGGCACCTGTTGCATTCTGATAGAACTTGATCTTCTCACCGAGTTCGCGGTTCGCCGTTACCACCAGACCTGCTATGAGGTCACTATGACCTCCCAGGTATTTTGTTGCGGAATGAACCACGATATCGGCTCCCAGTTCAATGGGTTTTTGCAGTGCAGGTGAGGCGAAGGTATTGTCCACGCAAAGCAGGCAGCCATGGGCCTTTGCGATGGATGACAGACAGGATATATCCGCAATCTTTAAGGTTGGATTGCTTGGGGTCTCAATCCAGATCAGCCGGGTCCTGGAACTCAGGGCGCTATAGACCTGTTCCGGATCGGAGGCATCCACATAGCGGATCTTCACCCCGAATTTTTTATAGACCTGCTCAAACAAGCGGAATGCGCCTCCGTAAATATCATCCACGGCGATAATTTCATCACCACTTTCTAGCAGTTTTACAACGGCATCGATGGCCGCAAGGCCACTCGCAAAGGCAAGTCCCAGGGAGCCTTTCTCCAGCCCCGCAATAAGATCTTCCAAAACTGCCCGGGTTGGATTATTGCTCCGCGCATAATCATACCCTTTATTAACGCCGGGTGCCTCCTGAACAAAGGTGGAAGTCTGGTAGATCGGAACGGAAACTGCTCCCGTCAGAGGATCCACCGGGATTCGGTGAATGAACTGTGTTATCTCCTTCATAGAAAAATCCTCCTGCCTTCCCGGCGACCAGGAAGGCATTTTTTAAGGTGAATGAATGCGCTGGCAAGAAAGAAGAAAACTTCCGTGAATTTCTTTAGTGATTGCGTGCCTGACAGGTCAGGCTGCAAAATAAAAAAGCTCTTCCTGACAGTCAGAAGAGCTTTTAATATATTGAATGATTAATAAGCTGTGGATCTGACTTATCTGTCCCGTCGTTCGACGAGATGGAGTTGGCACCTTGCCCGGATTGCACAAATGCAAGCCAGAGCAGGTTGTCAAGGCTTCAGCGGGCCATTTCCCTCAGCCTTTCTTGATAAGCGATATGATAAGAACTGCCTCAAAGATAAAAACACGGCGGGAATTCCGGAAATTATTTTTATGTGCGCAATTTTCTCCTCATCACAGTCGCCGGGCCTGCCGGAGTCCCGGTTTACTTTGGATGGTCGCCGAAGCTATTTACATGTTCCGGAACCTTCCGGCCGGTGATTTGTTACTATCTTTAGCGATTCCTTTTTTTAATTATGATTGAACAAAATGATCCGTCTGCAACGGCCGGAGATGAGGTGATTGAAGTGTTTGGCGCCCGGGTGCATAATCTCAAGAATATAGATATTTCCATTCCCAAGAATCAACTGGTCGTAATCACCGGTATCAGCGGCAGCGGTAAGTCTTCCCTGGCATTTGACACGATTTATGCCGAAGGCCAGCGCCGTTATATGGAAAGTTTTGGCGCCTACGCGCGACAATTCATCGGGGATATGGAAAGGCCGGACGTTGACAAAATTACAGGACTGAGCCCTGTAATTTCGATTGAACAGAAAACCACAAACCGCAATCCGCGGAGTACCGTAGGCACCGTAACAGAAGTGTATGATTTCCTGCGTTTACTTTTTGCACGTATCGGGGAGGCCTTCTCCTACAATACCGGGAAAAAAATGGTCAAATTCAGTGAAGAAGAGATCGTGGAAAATATCTTTCAGAAATTCGGCAACAAAAAAATTTCGGTTCTGGCGCCCGTGGTTCGCGGGCGGAAAGGTCATTACCGGGAATTATTTGAAGACATCCGTAAAAAAGGATTTGTAAAAGTGCGGGTGGATGGCGAAGTGAAGGACCTGGTTCCCAGGATGCAGGTGGATCGTTATAAAATTCATGATATTGAAATTGTGATTGACAGGCTTGCAGTTACCGTGGATATGAAAACGCGGGTGAGCCAGAGTATTCAGCGCGCTCTTCAAATGGGCAAGGATCTGATGTTTCTCCTGATCAATGAGAGCAACCAGACTGTGCAATACAGCAAGCAACTGATGTGCGAAGACACGGGCATCAGTTATGAAGAACCTTCTCCCAATAATTTTTCCTTCAATTCTCCCTATGGTGCATGCCCGGTTTGCAAAGGATTGGGTGCAGTATACCGGGTAAGCATGAATGCCATCATTCCGGATCCCGGCAAATCGGTGAATGAAGCTGGTATTATTCCCCTGGGGGGCGAAAGGGAAGCATATGTATTTAACCAGGTGCAGAAACTGGCGAGGAGAAATAAGTTCAGTCTGGATATCCCTATAAATGAAATGCCAGCAAAAGCATTAAACCTGATCTTGTTTGGAACTGCGGAATCAGCATCAGAAAATAGCCTGGACTTCGATGAGAATGAATTGGCCGGAGGTACTGCAGAATATGAAGGCCTGATTCCAATGTTGAAAAGATGGTTTGGTGCTTCGGGAACAGACTCGCTCAGGGAGTGGGTGGAGAAATTCATGGAACTGAAAACCTGTGATGCATGCGGCGGTTCAAGATTAAGGAAAGAAAGCTTATGGTTCCGGGTCGACAATAAAAATATTGCCGAGTTGAATGAATTCAATCTGGATAAGCTGGTGGGCTGGTTTAAAGGAATAGAAAACAGGCTGACCGTTAAGCAGCAGACGATCGCAAAGGATATCTTAAAAGAAATCCGCGAACGTCTGCAATTCCTCCTCGACGTGGGTCTCACTTATCTGACCCTCAACAGACCCACCAGAACGCTGAGTGGCGGCGAATCCCAGCGTATCAGGCTGGCCACCCAGATAGGATCCCAGCTGCAGGGGATCACTTATATTTTGGATGAGCCGAGCATTGGTTTGCATCAGCGGGATAATCAACGCCTGATCCTCGCCCTGCAGAATCTGCGGGATATCGGGAACAGTATTCTGGTTGTTGAGCACGACAAAGAAATAATGATGGCGGCCGATTACCTTGTAGACATTGGCCCCAGGGCAGGGTATCACGGCGGACGTGTCGTTGCGCAGGGTAAGCCGGAAGCGATGCTGAAGCTGAACACGCTTACGGCTGATTATCTGAATGGCCGCCTTCAAATTTCAATTCCTCCGGAGCGACGTAAGGGAAATGGAAAAATCCTGGAACTGAAGGGGGCCAATGGTAACAATTTAAAGAATGTGGATGTTCGTCTGCCTTTAGGAAAATTCATCGTGGTAACAGGTGTCAGTGGTAGCGGGAAGTCCACTTTGATCAATGAAACATTATATCCTGTACTTAGCCACCACGTGTATGGTTCGCGCGGTACGCCTATGGATTATAAAAGTATAAAGGGATTGGAAAATATCGACAAGGTGATTGAGATTGATCAGTCGCCCATTGGCCGCACTCCGCGGAGCAATCCCGCAACCTATTGCGGATTTTTTACCGATATCCGGACACTTTTTGCCTCGGTTCCCGAAGCCAAGATCCGGGGTTATAATGCCGGCAGATTTTCATTTAACGTAAAGAGTGGGCGGTGCGATGTTTGTGAAGGCGGCGGGATGCGCGTGATCGAAATGAATTTTCTTCCGGATGTTTACGTTCACTGTGAGAAATGCAATGGTAAAAGGTATAACCGCGAAACGCTGGAGATCCGTTTCAAAGGTAAATCCATCAGCGACGTACTCGATATGACCGTTGATGAGGCCGTGGCCTTTTTTCAGAATGTACATTATCTCTACCGTAAAATCAAAGTATTGCAGGAAGTGGGCCTGGGATATATCACCCTGGGTCAGTCTGCCGTAACCCTTAGCGGAGGTGAAGCACAGCGCGTAAAACTCGGGACCGAATTGTCCAAGCGCGAAACAGGTAAAACATTTTATATACTTGATGAACCCACTACCGGATTGCATTTTGATGATATCAGTCATTTGCTGGAAGTCCTGAACAAGCTGGTTGATCGCGGCAATACGGTGCTGGTCATAGAGCACAATATGGATGTTATCAAAATGGCTGACCATGTAATTGACCTTGGACCTGAAGGCGGGGACGGCGGGGGCAGGGTGCTTTTTGAGGGGACGCCGGAAGAGCTGACCCGGGTCCCGGGAAGTTTTACAGGAAAATATCTGAAACCGGAGATGAAGCGTCCTTGACAAAACCTAATTCAAAATAAAACCACAGGGATGCATCAAAAAACAAACGGACGGCAATTACTGGTCGCCGGCCGTTGAAGATATTGGAGAACCAAAATATTTATTTAACCAATAAGTAAAGCGGGATTTAATTAATAAAATCTTTAGGTACGAAAATAGGGAACGGATCAGGTTTTACTTAAACCTTCGGATAACGGATTTTACCAATTTTCCCGCCGCTTACTGGCTTTGCGTTCAAATTACCTGACTATCATTTGCCCGGTCTCTACCTTTTGATCTTCCACAAACACTTCATACAGGTATCCTCCTGCACTGATAGCAGGCAATATGCTGGTTTCATGATTCAATATGGCGGACTGGGTAACCAGCTTTCCATCGAGATCGAATACAAACAGCGTGTAATGATTTCCACCCACACCGTCTACTGTAAATAATAGCGTTCTGGAGTCTGATGCAGTAAAAAGCCTGATCTTATGCTTTTTGCTATTCAGATTTTTTGTGATAACCA
>JANWIY010000144.1 GCA_025449645.1 Chitinophagaceae bacterium
CCACCCCCTCAAACTCCCCGTCATTCTATTCTTTTTTACATTATCCCAGTTAAAATACCTTCCGTTCATTGCAACATAAACTCCCGATTGCAACGATTGCACAAAAGCCAGGGCGCAGCCGAGGTTGGAAAATCCGCCTGAACTCCCGAATTTATAGGGAATAATGGCCCCTGTGAGGACAATTGTTTTACCTAAGACTTTGCCGGCGAGAACGGCAGCCGTTACGGACATCGGTTATTTGAATAAGGGCAAGAAAAATGAACAGTGTTCTCAGCATTCGTTTAAGTACAGTTGTCATATATTTTTATTGCGGTTTACCCTTCACCGATAGCAAATCGCGAATACTTTTTTAATCAACTCATCCATGGGCATAGCCTGACCGTTGGATGTATAGGTTAGCGCCAGCTGGTCAGCAGGAACATAGGTCAGCGTGGAGAGGAAACTGTCCATGCCTCCGGTATGCCCGAAGGCGGGTTGTTTGGGGCAATCCATGATGACCAGGTCCATGCCATATCCGTCGGTGATCCGTTCCATCCTTTGTAAACTTACGGGGCTGACCAGTTTACCGCTGAACAAAGCGCTGGCAAAAAGGGCCAGGTCCCCGCTGGTGGAAATAATTGCGCCAGCGCCCTGGGGAATACTCCAGTCGGTTTCGGTCACGGGCTGCCAACCGCCATTTTGGTAATTATAGCAAAAGCTTTCTTCGGGCCTGGTGCCGCGACTCGTACTGTAATAGGTATGTCCAAGGTGCAGCGGTGTGGTGACGCGTTCCTGCAACAATTGCGCATAGGGTTTACCGGTAGCCCGTTCCAGGATCAGGCTGAGCAGGATATAACCTGAATTGCTGTAAGAGGCACGGTCACCAGGCGGGAAGTCGATGGCACTGGTTTCGATCACGCGCAGCACTTCCGCTTCGCTATGAGGCTCGTGGATCCAGTATTCGATTCCGGGAACAGCCTTGATATCGCTCAGGCCGCCGCGATGGTTCAGCAGGTTGGCGATCGTTATCTTTTGGGCGTTGGGTACCCTGGGAAACCATCGGCTGAGTTTGTCGCCGAAGCGGATTCGCTTTTCCTGTAACAGCTGGAAGATCATCACTGAGGTGAACACTTTGGAGATCGAGCCGATCCGGTAACCAGTCGTTACGGTTGCGGGTATGCTGTCGACCGGGCTCACCTGGAGAAAGCCGTTCACATGGCTGTAAACGATTTTTCCATTTTGCGCAAGGGTCAGCCCACCCATATACTGATGTTTAGTATATAAGCAGTCCAGCAGACTATCGAGTCTTTTAGGCTGAATATTCAGGACCTGCGCTTTCGCATACAATGCTGCGAAAATAAGGACAAGCTCTGAAAAGAGGGATTTGATCTTCATCTGTGATCGTAGCTAATGACCCGGCTGAGTTTCCAGGCGCCGTCATCCAAATGCCAGACATTGATAAAATTCGCAGTTGCGGTCAGTTGCTCCTGACCATTGATTTTGGTATAGAAACGGTGCACACCTGTTTCCAGCGCGCCATAACCGTTCAGCGGGTAAACCTGCTGGCTGCCCCGGACTAGTTCCCGCCGGGAGAAGTTCGCCGTGTCCTTAAAATGCTTTTCAAAGTTTTCCATATTGTCCGTGTAATGGGTCAGGCCGCCTTTATCATGGTAGAATTCCAGGTCGGCAGCAAACCATTTTTTAAGTGCAGTGATGTCGCGATTATTATAAGCGGCAAATAGCGAACTGTCTGCCGCTGTCACCCGGCTGTACAGGGGATCAGTCCCGGCGAGGGCAGCCTGCGGGTCGTGCATTTCAATCTGGTAATCCATTTCACGGCTCATTTTCCAGTCTCCCTTTTGTAGTACCCAGATGCGGGTGAAATGGGATTCCTCGACCAGTTGCTCCAGATGGCCGCCTGCGGTCATATAAAAACGCTGTACGCCGGTCTGGGTTGCGGTCCCCGGCCCGACAAGGCTAACCGAAACACTGCCGCCGGCCAGTTCCCGGCGAACACTGAACTGGTTAGTCTTGACCGCGCAACGCCTGGCGATATTGCCCATAAACTCGGCGCGACTGGTCAGGCCGGGCGCCAGCCCGTCGCCTTTGTCCTGGCTGTACAGGAAATCAGCCGCAAAGCTGGCATCTACTTGCTTGAGATCACAGGTTTTCAGCACAGCGTTAAACAGCAGACTGTCTTTCGCCCGGAGTTTGCCTTCCAGACCAGCAGTGGATTGGGCGTGGACCTTTGAGCAAAACATTATTATAGTGATAACGCTTAGTTTTATTTTCATGATTTTCTTTTCTGAGAGAAATAAAATATGAACAGACCGATAGAAACAAAAATGGCTTCTATCCCATAGGAAAGGGGGGAATCCGGATTTGCGCCCGGTATAAATTCAAGAACGATCAGGCCGGCACCTCCGAAAACCAGTATCAGCGCCCACTTGAGGGCTTCTGTCAGACCACCAGGGAGGAGCTTCAAAAATTCCAGGGCCTTATCTTCCATGGGCCAGCGGTTTAGCAGACCTTTCCGGATCCGGTAATGATACCGGGAGGTGATCACAACACCGGCGACGATCACCGCGATAATAAAAGACACAAAAGGTATGATCTGCTTTAGCTCCATAACGGGCAGTTTTCAAATAGTCTCAGAAAATGCCTTTCCGGTTGCAAAAAATTTGGCTTTTCTGCAACCTCCTTCATCGCCGGAGCGACTAATAATATAATGGACGAAGACCAGAAATTAGTTTGCGCAATTCTTGAAGGAGATATGCAGGCATTTGAATCTCTGGTGGATAAATTTCAAAATCTTGTGTTTCATATAGCGGGTAAAGTTTTGAAGGTTCAGGAAGACCGGGAGGACGTATGCCAGGAAGTTTTTATTAAAGTTTTTGAAGGACTGGAAGACTTCAGGTTTAAAGCAAGACTGTCCACCTGGATCGCGAGGATCGCGTATTTTACCGCAGTGGACAGAGCCAAAATTTTAGATCGGCGCAAAGACTTTAAAATTCCGGAATCTACCGTTGCGTCTGAACGTCTGTTTTTGCAACTCGAAGAAAAAGAGCAGGCCCGGCTTGTTCAGGACTGGCTAAAGACAATGCCTCAAAATTATGCCGTGACACTTACCCTTTTTCACCTGGAGGGCTTTAGCTGCCCGGAAATAGCGCAGATCATGGGAATGTCTGAAGGCACCGTCAAAAGTAACCTGTTCCGGGGGAGGCGGGAATTGAAAGAGCTGGTAGAAAAATCAAAATTATTACAATGACTGAAGATCTAAATGACGAACAAATTCAACACTGGCTGGAAATTGGAGCCGATTTGCCAGGACAGGCTTTACCACCCACATTCACCACCGGCGTAATGCAGGCGCTGCGCGGGAAAAAGAAAAGAAGGAAAATGATTCTTCAGATTTCTCTCTCACTCGGTCTTATTTTTTGTATAGGTTTTGCGGTGAGCGTTGATGAAATAAATTATGTGTTCTCCGCGGTTCTGGAGTCCGTTATCAAATATAAATGGATTGCTGTTTTTTTGGTTGCCACCGTCCTGGCAGGCTTTCTAATTGAAAATCATTTTTTAATCCGCAAACGATATGAATAAATTCACCCTTTTATTAATACTTATTCTGGCGGCCGGTTGCAGCAGCCTGAACGTACAAACTAATTTTTGGGATAGCCCAAAGGCTTATCTCGCACAAACGCCGCCGGGCGAAACGCCGGTAAAATTCGCACCGCGACGTATCAATGATTCGCCTTATTTTTCGACGGGCAGGTGTGCATTCTCAACTGACGGAAAGGAATTTTATTATTGCCGGAATAATGACTGGTTTTCCGCAAAAGAAGCTTCGATACAGGTTTTAAGGTACGATGGTGACAAGTGGACCGGTCCCACGACTTTTGTCAGGCAATTTTATGCCCCGGCCTTTGCACCGGGTGGTGACACGCTTTATTTTATTGGGGGAGGAAAAGGTGGTGTAACGCAGGTTCATCGTCGCTCGAAAGGATGGAGCGAACCTGAAACATTCATTAAAAGGAGTTACGTGTTATATGATTTTATGCCTGCACGCAGTGGCAACATGTACGCTGCAAGCAATATCAACGGGAGTATACATGATTTTACGTGTTATGATATATGTGTAATGGCACCTGTTAACAGCGGCGATACAACCATTCACAGTTTGGGTAAACCGCTGAATACACCGGGCTTTGATGGTGATTTCTTTGTAGCCCCTGATGAATCCTACATCGTAGTCAGCGCAAAAGAACATCCGGATTATGAATGCGAGTTGTATATCAGCTATCATAAATCAGATGGCGGGTGGACAAACCCCAAAAGCCTCGGACCGCGGATAAACAATGGCCTCGCCCACCGCTGGGGTGAATATGTTGAGCCCAATAACAAATATCTTTTTTACAGCTATGGCCATGGTCCGCAGGACTGCGCCCTTTACTGGGTCAGGTTCGATGATTTATTGGAAAATTTAAGGCATACCAATTTTGAGCCCTATGTGAAAGATTCCATTGTCAGGCAAACAGCGAAGCCCAAACACCTTTTTTCGTTTACGGTCAGCGACCAGGTTTTTTATGACGACGATGGTAACGGAACATTAAGCTATTCCGCGACTTCAGCCGATGGCAGTGCACTGCCGGCATGGCTAAGATTTGACTCGGAGACGAAAACTTTGTCAGGTACTCCGCAGCGACCGGGAACCTGGATGATACGGGTTGTAGCGACCGATACGGCAAAAGCAACTGCAGTTTGCACATTTCCAATTAAAGTTGAATAATGCCAGCCATGTTCTGTGGCCCAAATGAATGCCTGCAGACCTTTATATATTGATATGATACATCACTACACACCCAATAGCCAGCGACTGGTATTTGTCAATTATGCACATATGGTCGGAGGAAAAGACCTTGAGGGATAATGGCGGAGTTTCTCGAAAATCTTTATCGAAAGATTTCACCCGTGCAATACCAGCTCGGTATCAGCCATTTTTTGAAAAACATTGCTTTCAAACATTTCGGTACGCATGCGAATACACGGGCCGCACCAATCCGAACCTGAAAAATTAAGCAGGATATGCTTATGTTCTTTCCGGGTAAGTTGCTTCGCATCCTCCAGACTGTAGTGCCATTGTATAGTAGAAAGAAAGAAAACCGACAGTAAAAGCAATAATTTTACTTTCATTCCCAGAACGCATTTAAATGAAGAACCGATAAAACAGACGGGTAAAGATTGCTTTCAATAAATAGGTAAATTAGACTGCGTTGGTTCGTAAAACCAGGCGATTTTTTGCTTTTAAGAAGTTAAAGGTTTTTAATTACATTATAAATTTAATTGACCCAACCTTTTTATGAATAATTGCATCTATGATTTCTAAAGGCCAAAATATTTCAAAGGACGAACCTCAGCAACTCATTAAAGGATGTCTGTCAGGAGATAGGTCTGGTCAAAGGCGATTTTATGATCTGTATGGATCAAAAGTGATAGCCATATGTTTACGCTATTCAAAAAACAGGGAGGAAGCGGAAGAAGTGATGCAGGATTGTTTCCTCCAACTGTATAAATGCATCAAACAATATAATAAACTGGATCTTTTGAGGGTTAGTTACGTAAAATTATGATCAATTGCGCTTTGCAACGCTATAGGCGCAAGAGTAATCTGTATCGTGTTATATCCCTGGCTGACTATCATAAATTTTTAACTGCCGAATATAATTTTACTGAACGGCTGAGCGAAAAGGAATTGATTGGTTTAATTCAGACCTTGCCTACGGTTTATCGCATGGTTTTTAACTTATATGTTTTTGAAGAGATGAAGCATAAGGAAATTGCTCTGTTACTGGATATTTCGGAAGGAACTTCTAAATCCAATTTATCTGATGCCAGGGCTATTTCAAAAAAGACGCTCACCAGGAATTTAGAAATGACTAAATGGATGGCATATGGATGAAAACTGGCTTCATGACATCGATGGAATATTTAGGGATTCCCTGCAATCCCATCTGGATGAACCTTCTCAGGCTGTCTGGGATAAGATCGAAAATCAGCTGGATAGGGAGGATATTCTATTTTATAAGTCGAGGAGTCGGCTTTTACGGCGAATCTGCGCTTGCCTTCTTGTCATAATATTTGCTTTTGGGTCACACGTTCTTTTGCATTACAAATATGGTGAACCGGTAAAAAGCCTTGGGATTTATAAGGGCGGGAAAAGAGTAGCCTTTTCCCCAACGAAATCCGGGACCAGTCCCAGCATAGATAGAACGAACGTTGTTTTGCCTCCTGATGCGGACGGAGGAGTTCGAAGTAAGGATGGATTGATTAACCCGGGTGTGGAGGGTATTTCGATTGACGAGGATCCTGCATTTTATCATAAATATACCTTTGGAGCTGAGGATTTTTTATCGGGTAAATCTGTTCAAACCCAGGAGGTAGCCTATCGCAAAGACGGTTTTTTATCCATTTCTCCTGTCATTAACCTTCAACAGCCTAAATCGGAAATTTCCTCTTTCGGTTTAGGAAAGATTGGTCTTCATGCTGATCAGATGAATGATTTGAAAAAGATAACCAGCCTTGAAAATTTACCATTCCTAACCCGTTTTTCGGTCACAGCTTATTTTTCGAAGGAGTTTGCAGGTTATAATTTATCCGATAATAATGATTCTACCGGCGCTAATGGAAAGGAAATAGAAAAAAAAGAAAGAAACGTTTTTTCTGCATCCGTGGGTATTTTTGTGAGTTATAAATTAAAAAAGAGGTGGATCATTGAATCTGGTCTAAGTTATTCCTGGTCCAGTAGTATCCTCGATCCTTCTGAATCTTTCGCGGTAAAAGATAACAATGGTAATATCCAATTCAAAGTCAATACAATTACAGGATATGGATACCTGCCGTCCTCCTCCTCTGCGGTCCCTAATGTGGGGGACAGTGTATTGACGGACAAAGTTTATAGTAACCTTCACTATCTTACCGTCCCTTTGATGGTGGCATACGGGCTTAACCTGAAGAAATTTACTCTCCGTGCCGGAGGCGGGATAACCTTTAATTTTTTGACAGATGCCACGGTAGAGACCAAAATAAAGGGACCCTTCTATGATCAGCATGAATCAGTTGTAACCATGAAGGGCCTGAAAAAGATAAATTATGGCATTATCCTGAAGGCTGAATTACAATACAACATGAATTCAAAATGGGGCGTTAGCCTGATGCCCTATTTCAAAAATGCACTCAGTCCGATTAATATTCGCAGTGCCCTATCCACCTATCCCTATAATTTTGGAATTGCACTTGGAATAAATCACAGGTTTTAATATTCGTGGAAGGGTTTGTTAAATGGGCATAAAAGCCAGGACCCGGTGTGATAACAGGAATTATTTTCAAATTGCGATAACAAATCTCTGAGCTAAACCGTTTTACTTCACCCAACCATTTTAACTTTTTAAGCATCTTATTGAGGTAAAGCCGAATCTATGCTAAAAAACCTTCGTAGACTCACCTCTGTGGGAAGGCCTTTTAAAGGAATTTCCTTTTTTATTGAGGAGATTTCGAAAGACCTTCAAATTGTTATAGGCCTTTTTGTCATTTCCTCCTTATTATTTTATTTCCTGGTCCATTCGGTAATTCCGGACAAAAGAGATATAATTGATACTTATGCTTTTGTATTATTCAATACTTATATCTCACCAGTTCATACGAGGATGGCAATGATAATAAGTTTTTTCGGAACGGGTACGTTCCTCATCCCTTCCTATGCTTTGATTACTTTTTATTTGTTCAGGAAAAAATGTGTGCATTATGCTATAATGGTTTTAGTAATAGCCATTTCAAGTTTATTATTGGGCTGGCTATTAAAAGAAATGTTTCATCGCGCACGTCCCCTAAACCCTTTGGTCGGGGGGGCAGGAGGATATAGTTTCCCAAGCGGTCATGCCTTGGGCGGGTTTATTTTCAGCGGGGCCTTAATTTGGCTTATCTGGCAGGCAAAAAGAAATATATATCTGAAATGGGTGCTTTCTCTTTTCATAGCGGCATTTGGAACAATGATCGGTTTAAGCAGAATTTATTTGCACGTTCATTATGCAACAGATGTGATTGGCAGTTTATTCGTAACCTTTATCTGGTACTCACTTTTATATATTTTCTTCCGGCTTACGTATAAGGGCGGGAAGGCAGAAAAAATGAGAATCTATGACACAGCGCCCTCTGGGATATCAGAAAATTATCAATTTAATAATTAGTTTGTATTGCAAAAGGCACCGGCATCACTTCATTATGTGTCTTTTGTTCAAAAGAAATCGTATTCAATACAAATGTCATGCGTTATTTTATGTAATGTTGTTATACGATTCTTCCCCGCACTAATACACTAATGTTCGTGGGACACGCATTTTTCAATCGCAAATAGCGAAAATTGAAATGCCGCATGGGTAACTACGATCATTGA
>JANWIY010000145.1 GCA_025449645.1 Chitinophagaceae bacterium
ATCCATATCGGGCATGATACTATCCTGGGTAAGAACTGCCTGCTCGCAGCCCAGGTAGGAATTGCAGGTGCTGTAGAAATCGGAGATGGGGTGGTATTGTGGGGACAGGTTGGTGTGAGCAAAACGCTGGCCATCGGGGATGGAGTTACCGTGCTTGCACAAAGTGGCGTTGGTGGTGATCTCGAAGCTGGTAAGATTTATTTTGGAAGTCCCTGCGACGAAGCCTCCGTAAAAAAACGTGAGCTGGTATGGGTTAAGCGGATTCCGGAGCTGTGGAGGAAAGTGATGGAGAAGGGTTGATGGTATATGGTAGATGGTTGACGGATATCAGGGGCGAATTCGCAAATGAAGTCCATCCACCATCTACCATATACCATCAACGGATATAGCAGGGTCAATATCATTCAGGATTATAATCATACGGCACCACTTCCGCCAGTTTTTTCCACGCCCAGTATCCGACATTGGTGACTTCAGCCTGTTCATAGAAATAACCGTTTTCTTCAATCGAAAATCCGTTTAGAATATCCAGGGCCGAAATCTGTTCTCTTGCCGTGAGGGGGAATTTGTTTGCAACCAGGTATTTTCTTTCAGGTACACGGTTAGTATACTTCACCCGGATATGACCCCTGAGGCCGATGTCTACCGTGCCACTGTCTAAAGAATAAAAATTAGAGTCATATGGATTTTCCAATAAGGTGCCATTTGTGGGATTGGTCGAGTCCAGCGTTTCTATTTCGAATCCTTCGTCTTTCAGGGTACTGTCGTACCAGCATCTCATAAAATGCAAACGGGACCCGATATAAGCCAGGTAGCGGTTCTTTTTCCAGGTCTCCTTCTGCTCCGGAGTACCCGTGAGTTCCTCAAACAGGGGATAACCGGTATAACTGCTGATATGCGTATCATAATGATTTACGAAGGAATCCAGCTGATAATATATTTTATAGCCCAGCGCCTGGTTGATGATCACCAGTTGCTCCTTTGCTTTAACCTTCAACCGGTTGCTTTTCTTATAATAATAAAACCGGAGCACATCCCTATTCGTGATTGTGCACTGGGTTGCGTTATTGCTTGTTCCGATAAAGTTGTCCAGGAAAAACTGACCGTATTTCTCCCATCCGTCAGCTAATGCACCACCTCCGGTAACAACTACTTCTGACATACTTTTATCTTCTTCTTTCATTACGATATGGAGGGAATCCTTGTCCTTATTGTTATTACTGATTCGCAGGACCTGGGTCTGATACCCTGTATAAGATACTACGAGATCATATCCGCCGTTTGCCATGCGCAAAGAAAAATCACCATCATTGTTTGAGATTGTTCCGGTTGTGGTATTCTGGCAAAAAACGGAGGCGCCTGCGAGCGCCGATCCGGATTTTTCTTCCGTAACCTTACCGTGAATCGTAAATGTCTTTTCCTGCGCGAATGCAACGGAGGTAAGAAAAAAGGCGATGCAACTGAAAAGGAATGGTTTCATAAGAATAATTAGACTCCACAAAATATAACGAAATCCCGGGGAATGGAAGTATGCAGATGTTAATTTATAAGGCCTGTACCTTTTGAAGGTATTTTGGACAGACATTCCGGATAGTATCTTCCATTGGGGTAAATTGAAAACCCGGTAATGCCTTTAACAGCTTGCTATTATCATAGATGCAGTGCCTTGCTGCAATGGCTGCTGTTTCACGGGTAAGTAAAGGTTGTTTCCCGTTTAAGGCTGATTTTATTTTTTCCATTCTCCAGGCCAGGGCTGCAAGAAACGGGGTAGCTTCTCTTGAAGGATGGTTTTTCCCAAGGCCGTCCGCAATGCGGTCGAATAAATGACGGTAGCTCCAGTTCTCAGCGCTGACGATAAACTTTTCATTCCGGACGGAGGATTCCATTAAAGAAATCAAGGCCCGGGCCAGATCCGCGACATCAACAAATCCGCTTGTGCCCAGGGTGTACCATGGAAATTCATCGAACACATTTTTAAATATAGCGCAACTGCCCTGGCTCCAGTCCCCAAAGCCAATAACAATGGAAGGGTTTAAGATCAGCGGAGTTAATCCTTCCGCCATACCCCGCCATACTTCCATCTCCGCATAATATTTGCTGACGGCGTAGTTCGACTGATCCGAGTTACTTTCCCATTTCTTTTCTTCGTTTATCGGTTCGGGATCGTCTGTTATTCCCAGGGCGCCTACCGAACTGATATAAACGAAATCCGTGATATTATTTTCCAATGCGGCGTTTACGAGGTTGGCTGTTCCTTCAATATTTACTTTAATTAATTTATGCCTGTCGCCCGGATTAAATGAAACCAGTCCGGCAGAATGTATGATGCGGTCGCAATCTTTGAGATATTCATTCAGACAGGAAACGTCGAGGATATCGCCGGAAACCCATTCTACTTTCCCGGCAATTTCCCGGGGCAAATAAGGAGGAATCACCCGATGCCTCCGCAAAGCACGAACCGGGTAACCCTTTTGCACGAGCTCCGCGAGAATATACGATCCAAGAAATCCGGTTCCGCCGGTGAGGAAAAGCATTTTCTGGTGTTTGAAAAAATTAAGTCAAATGTGAAAATGTGAAAATGTGAAAATGTGAAAATTGGGCTCAGTACACAAACCACCCCCTTCCCGTTTTTCTCCCCAATTCGCCCTGGCTGACTTTTAATTCCTGGAGGGCGGATGGTTTAAGCCGGGCCGGCCGACCCAGCGCATCATACAGAGTGCAACTTACAGTATAGTTGATATCATTACCGATCAGATCCATCAGGTGGAAGGGTCCCATCTTGAATCCCGCCGATTCAACTAACAGATCTATTGTTTTCATATCCGCAATATCCTTTTCCAACAGCCTGAGCGCTTCCAGATAAAACGGTCGGGCAACATGATTTACAATAAATCCGGGAGCATCTTTGCAGATAACCGATGTCTTTCCCATACCCGATGCCAATTGCCGGATCCGTTGAATGTCAACTTCCCGGTTGTGGTCTGTTTTTATAATTTCCACCAGTTTCATGCGCGAGGCCGGATTAAAAAAATGCATTCCGATGATCCTTTCCGGGAAAGGCGTTTGCTCCGAGATCTTCCGTATGGATAAGGACGAGGTGTTGCTGGCGAAAAGGGTTGTAGCGCTATTTATTTTTTCCAGTTCTCTAAAAAGAGCGGCTTTGGATTCTGCTTTTTCTGTAATGGCTTCCAGAATAATGCCGGCTTTGCATTCGGAAATTGAACCTGTAAAATGAATGCGTTGAAAAATTTCCTTTTCCTCTGCGCCCCTGAGCCGCCCTTTGGCGACTTGCTGCAGCAAATCATTTTCAATTTGTGCCGAAGCTTTGGAAACCATTTCCGGGCTGACATCATACAATATTACCGATATACCATGCCGGGCTGCAGCCAGCGCTATGCCCGAACCCATGGTTCCTGATCCGCAAATACATAGGGAATCATGCATGGAAATCCTTTGATGAATAAAGATACGGAGATAAGAAGGGTTGATGGGAAAGTTGATGGTTGATAGTTGATGGTTGATAGTTGATGGTTGATAGTTGATGGTTGATGGACTTTATAGGCGGATCCGCACCTGGGAGCCATCAACCATCAACTATCAACCTTTCCCAAAATCAATTCTTATTTTTGATGATGGAAAAGAAAATCATCAATACTCCGGATGCACCGGCTCCGATCGGGCCTTATAGTCAGGCTGTGCAGGTGGGTCAAACACTGTTTCTGTCCGGGCAGGTCGCTATCAACCCCAAAACAGGAGACCTGGAAACAGCGGATATTCAATCCGAAACCCACCAGGTAATGCATAATCTCCATTCGGTATTGCAGGCCGCAGGAATGGATTTCAGGCATGTTGTAAAGACCAGCATCTTCCTTTCGGATATGGCGTTATTCAGTTCCGTAAATGAAATCTATGGGAAATATTTCAGCGGAGATTTTCCTGCCCGCGAAACTATTGCCGTCAAAACGCTTCCGAAGAATGTGAATGTGGAGATAAGTATGGTTGCAATTAAGGTTTAGTGCGGAAGTAAGATGATCATCTTATCTTTTCCAGGAAAATTGTGTCGTTAATGGTATTTGGCTTAAAACTGAGTTTCATCTTTTGGTATGGGGGTTTATAAAAATAAAGAGTAAGGTCCGGACATTGAGTACCACCGGAATTCTTACTGAATTCAAAATGCCCCGTATTTTGGGAATAGACGACCTGGGATATAACGGTGTTTTTTGTAATATCGACAAGGGAAATGATAACACTGTCCAATGGTTTTTTTGTATCAGCGTCTAAAATTATTCCGTTGGCACTTTGCGTACAACCGCATCCGGTAAGGAATAAAACTAAAACATATTGGAAGTTTAACTTTTTCAGAAGAAATGATTTTCAGTCAGGAAAAAGACGTTCGCCATTTAGAATGCAAGTTCTCCAAAACCCTGGAAGTAAAAATTTTGAAATAGGGTTTTCATTCCTCTTTAAGCGTTCCGCGTAAAACCTTCAGCGCCTTCCCCACTTTTACAAACGCTCCAATCGCCTTGTCAAGATGCTTTTCTTCGTGGGCTGCGCTAAGCTGAACGCGGATGCGGGCCTGGCCTTTAGGAACTACGGGGAAGAAAAATCCGGTTACATAAATTCCTTCAGCCAGCAACCTGGCGGCGAAATCCTGAGCGATCAGGGCATCGTAAAGCATGATGGGTACAATCGGATGATCCCCGGGTTTGATCTCGAATCCGGCTTCAGTCATCTTGGAGCGAAAATATTTTGTATTGGATTCGAGGCGGTCGCGCAGGGCCGTGCTTTCTCCAAGCATTTCCAATATGGCAATGGATGCTCCCACAATGGATGGTGCAAGGGTATTTGAAAATAAATAAGGGCGGCTTCGCTGACGCAGGAGTTCAATGATGGCGGCCTGCCCACCGGTGAATCCTCCGCTGGCACCTCCCAGGGCCTTCCCGAGGGTACCCGTGATCAGGTCGATTCTGCCCATCACATTCCTGTACTCATGCGTGCCGCGGCCGGTCTTTCCCAGGAATCCGGTGGAATGGGATTCATCGCTCATCACGATAGCATTGTATTGATCTGCCAGATCGCAGATCCTGTCCAGCTGCGCGATTGTTCCGTCCATGCTGAAAGAACCATCTGTAACAATGATGCGACTGCGGGATGACTGCGCACCGCGGAGTTGGGTCTCCAGATCCTCCATATCATTGTGGTGGTAACGCATTCTTTTTGCTTTGCATAATCTGACCCCGTCTATAATGGAAGCATGGTTCAGTTCGTCGGAGATGATGGCGTCTTCTTCTCCAAACAAGGGTTCGAAAATGCCTCCATTGGCATCAAAAGCAGCTGCATATAATATAGTGTCTTCCACACCGAGAAACTCTGACAATTTTTTTTCCAGCTGTTTGTGAATATCCTGTGTTCCGCAGATAAACCTTACACTGCTCATTCCGTAACCGCGCTCATCCAAAGTCCTGTGAGCCGCTTCTATTGCCCTGGGATGGGAAGAAAGCCCGAGGTAATTATTGGCACAAAAATTCAATACCGTTTGCCCGTTCACTGTAATTTCTACACCCTGGGGGCTGCTGATCACCCGCTCGGTTTTAAACAATCCGGCCGAACGGACCTCTTGCAGCTGGGCGGTTATGCGTTTTACGAATGGCTCATTCATAGTCGGTATTATTTACATAAGAATATTCAAAGTTGATGGTTGATAGTTGATGGTTGATGGATCTTTAGTGTGAATTCGCACCTGATTTCCATCAGCCATCAACTATCAACCCCTCATATCATCCCAAAGTTAGTAAATGTAACTTTTTTCACCCCCAACCGTATTACAACGGAAGGATAACAACCGGAAACGGCTTATGACGGCGGAGGACTATAATGATTGTGTAAGGCAATATGCAGATGGGCTTTACCGGTTCATGCTGAAATCTACCGGACAGGTGGAAGATGCGCGCGACCTGGTGCAGTCTGCCTTTGAAAAGCTTTGGGAACACCGGAAAGAAGTGAATGCCTCGAAAAGCAAGTCTTACTTATTTACCATTGCCTATCACAAGATGATTGACCTGGGCCGGAAGAATGGAAGAATCGAATTCCGGGCATTCCTGCCTGACCAGATTTCAGCTGATCGTGGTCCGACTCCGCGTCTTCGGCAGGTACTTGAAGATGCGCTGGATAGACTGAATGAGAAACAGCGAACACTGGTAATGCTTAAAGATTATGAAGGATATTCCTACGAAGAAATCGGTAGCATAACGGGCATGAATGCAGGTCAGGTTAAAATTACCCTACACCGGGCCCGCATACTGCTGAAACAATATCTGGTGAGTGTTGAAAATGTGATTTGACTGCTCTAAACTCCTAGCATTAGAAGGGGCCATCAAGAGGCATCAGGGTGGGAGGAAATTTTCAGCGGCCATTAAGAATCATGGTGGAAAGAAATAGTCAGCGGCCAGTAAGAGGAATCAGTTGGGAGGAAATAGTCAGCGTCAGGGGCAGAAGCAGCATGGGAGGCGACGGGTCTTAGACCAGTCCGATCAAGGATAAAGGATGAAATGTAACAACATGAACATTACCAGAAATAATTACGAAGAATATTTCCTGCTCTCCATAGACCGGGAACTGAGTGCTGATGAGCAGGAGGCGCTGGAAAGTTTTGTCCGCCGTCATCCCGACCTTGAAAAAGAATTGGACAGGCTGAAGCAAACGGTGAACTTTCCCCCGGAAATTATTTTTGATAATAAGAATTCTCTGCTCAGGGAAGTGAAGAAAAGGGGTTTCCTGCCAGTTTATTGGATACGGATCGCGGCATCGCTGATCATACTTCTTGCCGGAGCCTTGATATTGCTGATCATTATCCCATCCAAAAATATATCGCACGGCCAAACGGCAGACCGGATCATAAAACCGGCAAGGGATAAGAATCAGATAAAAAAGTCTTCGCCCGGAATGATCGCAGACGAAGTCAAAAACGCAGTTCGGGGAGAGGATTCGGGTCCTGCAGTAAAATCAGATCACGCAGTAAATTCAGATCATACAGTAAAATCGGATTATGTAGTAAAAGCGGCCTCCGGAATGATTGCGGACCAGGTCAGGAATCCTGCAACGGACCAGGTCAAAAATCAAGCATCGGATTTGAAGAAAAATCAAGTTGATTATGCAAAAGCAAATCCGCATTCCTCAAATCAGGATGCAACACAAATTTCGAATGGTGAAACAAATGAAAAAAATCAACAATCGATAGCGCTCGGATCAGTACTGGGCAACACAAATAAACCTCTTCAACTTCCTGATCTGGCAAAGGAAACGGCTTTACCATCAACTATCAACCATCAACCATCAACGATATCGTCAACCGTTCTTCCATCAACAGTTCAACCGTCAACCGTCAACCGTCAACCTCCAACCAATGCTCCTGATGAATCTACAAGCATCCTCGTATTCGATAATAAAAGCAAAGCCGTGACCGGATTTTTAAGGAAACTATTGCCGCGTTCATCGGGAGATGATGTCGTGTCCGGGAGTCATCAAAAGAAAATAAGCGTGAGCATATTTCAATTCAGTATGAGCAAACAATGAGTTATTCAGACGATCAGATCAATTAAAAATTAAAAACTAAGGGATGAAGAAGGAATTTATTATACTTGGCCTGCTCTGCTTCTCAATCGCCGGATTCGCACAACAGGATTCGACTTCAAATATGGATAAAAACAATTCGGACGACACCACATCCTACCCGGATCATATGAGGCACAACTGGCACGAGTGGCATTCGTATCATCCGAGGCATATCAAACCCTCCAACCTCAGTACCAACTGGCTGATTTTGGATCTTGGATTTACGAATTACAATGACAAGACAGATTATTCAGGCGTCCCGGCCCAAAAATTTGCGCCGGGCGGAGCGCAGAACTGGTTTGATCTGCGGAACAACAAATCGGTTGACGTGAATATCTGGCTTTTCATGCAGCGCCTGAATATGATCAAGCATGTGGTGAATCTGAAGTACGGACTGGGAATAGAACTGAATAATTACCGGTACCGCGATAATATCAAATACCTCACGAATCCAACAGTAGTCGTCATGGATTCCATTTCATATACCAAAAATAAACTGGCTGCAGATTATATTACCATACCCATGATGCTGAATTTTAATTTTACTCCCAATCTGCAGGATGGATTTGGAATAAGCATAGGTGCGAGTGCCGGATACCTTTATTCTGCACGACAAAAACTCATCAGCGACGAATTCGGCAAACACAAAACCCATGATGATTTTGACCTGCAGCCCTGGAAAATTTCCTGGATTGCCGAATTGCAACTCGGCCCGGTTAAATTGTACGGATCGCTGGCAAGCCAGAGCATGTTCAAGCGGGGATTGAACCAGGTCCCTTATACCGTTGGGCTCAGGTTCAGTAATTGGTAAATATTCCTTAAAGTGGAAAAACTATCCTTTCTAGAACGATTCCCGATCCCGGCCTGGCCGGGATCTTTTATTATGTTAATTCGATGAATAATTATCAACAGGAAAAATATTTACGAAACATAAAACGTTCAAAAAGTCTAAAGTCTGCTGTATGCAAGTTCAAAAAATGACCCTGATCGGGATGGCCGTTGTGAGTTTACTGGCATTCCGGGATGCAGGCAGCAGGAATTCTTCCCATAAGCGCTTTTTTCACCGCCGTTTAGCCGGCGATGTTTCTGTCGTAATTCTCAAGGAATCCTACGAGCTCAAGGTTTATGACCAGGATGGCTGGTATGCAACTTATCCTGTGGTCTTCGGCAGTAAATCACTGGACGACAAAATGATGGAAGGGGACCGCAAAACGCCGGAAGGGATATACCATATTGCTTCCAAAAGACCTCATGAAAAATGGGATAAGATGATGCTGATAGATTTTCCGACGCAGACTGACCTGGAAAAATTTAAGGAGCGCAAGGCGAAAGGGCTTATACCAAAGAATGCGAGAATCGGAGGAGGTATTGCCATTCACGGTACCTGGCCGCATGATGATATGGCCGTTGATCTCTACCAGAACTGGACGAACGGATGTATTGCCCTGAAAAATGAAGATATAGATGAACTATATAACCTCCTGCCGATAGGAGCCCAGGTTGTAATCCGTAAAGAGGGAAATCCGGGTGACGAATAATTATTAAATCTTTCCTTTCTTAATTTCTTCCACTATTGCAGGATCCACTAAGGTGCTTATATCTCCGAGTTTTTCCATTTCGCCTTCGGCGATTTTGCGGAGTATGCGCCGCATAATCTTCCCACTTCGCGTTTTTGGCAGCCCGGTTACAAATTGAATTTTGTCAGGCTTGGCAATGACTCCGATAACTTTTACCACTTCGTTCACTACACTTTCTTTTTTCACTCCTTTTTCCTGGCCTTCCCTTCCCAGGGTAACGAAAGCATATATGCCCTGTCCTTTAATATCGTGTGGATAACCCACTACTGCGCTTTCCACCACATCGGGATGCATATTGATGGCATTCTCCACTTCCGCGGTGCCGATCCGGTGTCCACTTACATTGAGTACGTCATCAACGCGTCCGGTGATCCGGTAATTTCCTTCTGCATCCCGCAGGGCACCATCCCCGGTAAAATACATACCCGGATAGGTTGCAAAATAATTCAGCCGGCATCTTTCGTGATCACCATAGGTGGTTCGGATGATGGAGGGCCAGGGAAAACGGATGCAAAGATTTCCGGAAACGGCGGGTCCGCTGGCAGCTTTATGAAAAACGCCATCCTTCGCTGCGTCTGAACCGGGAACGGGATGACCGTTTTCGTCAACCAAAAGAGGAAGCACGCCCGGTAATGGCAATGTTGCATAAGAGGGTTTGCCCTTGCTTATCCCTGCAAGATTCGAGATCATGATTCCGGCAGTTTCCGTTTGCCACCAGGTATCCACGATCGGACATTTATGCCTGCCGATATGTTCATCATACCAGTGCCAGGCTTCTTCATTGATCGGTTCGCCAACAGTTCCCAGCACTCTTAAAGAACTCAGGTCCTTGTTTTTTAACGGGTCGGTTCCATAACCCATGAGGCTTCGGATAGCCGTCGGTGCCGTATAGAGAATATTTACTTTATACTTATCCACGATGTCCCAGAATCTTCCCGGATCGGGCCAGGAAGGAATGCCCTCAAACATGAGGGTGGTGGCGCCGGCGCAGAGAGGGCCGTAAACTGTATAGCTATGTCCTGTAATCCAGCCTATGTCCGCTGTACAGAAATAAATCTGTCCGGGCTCATATTGAAAAACATTTACAAAACTATAGGTGGTATAGATCATGTAGCCTGCAACCGTATGCACGACGCCCTTGGGCTTTCCTGTAGATCCCGAAGTATAAAGGATAAAAAGAATATCCTCCGCATCCATGGTTTCCGCGGCAGTTTCCTTAATGCCCTGGCTATCCACTTTTTTGATTTCATCATGCCACCAGGAATCCCTTCCTTCCTTCATATTTATTTTATTGCCGAGTCGTTTCAGCACGATCACTTTTTTTACAGGGATTGTTTTCTGCAAAGCTTCATCCATGGTTTCTTTCAGCAGGATGTCTTTCCCCCCCCGATTTCCACCATCGGCTGTTAACACCAGGCTGCAACTGGCGTCTTCAATGCGGTCGGCAATGCTTTGGGCAGAATAGCCCCCGAATATGACGGAATGGATAGCGCCCATGCGTGCGCAGGCCAGCACGGCAATGGCGAGTTCAGGTACCATCGGCATATAAATGCAGATCCGGTCTCCTTTTTTCACTGAATTATTTTTCAATACCTGCACGAAACGGCAAACTTCCGAATGCAATTCTTTATAGCTCAGGATCCGGTTTTTTTCCCTGGGATCATTCGGCTCCCAGATAATTGCGGGATCATTTGCTTTTTCCGCCAGGTGACGGTCCAGACAGTTCTCAGTAATATTCAGTTTTCCTCCCTGGAACCATTTCACCCGCGGCTCGTTAAAATTCCATTCCAATACCCTGTCCCATTTTCTCTTCCAGGTAAAATGTTCCGCTACGCCACTCCAGAATTCTTCCGGCTGGTCAATACTTTTCTGATACTCGGAAAGATATTGTTCGAAAGAATGGATTTGATAAGGAAAGTTCATGTGGTAAATTGAAAATTAAAAAGTAAAAATTAAAAAGTAAAAATTGATCCATAATTTATAAACCATAACTCATAATTCATCACTCATCACCCAAAACCCATAACTCATAACTCATCACTCATCACTCATAACTCATCACTCATAACCCATAACCCACAACCTCAACTCAACAATCAAACATCGTCAATTTGGAAAGTAAATTTAATAACTATTTTTTTCCCTACCTTATGTGTTCAAATATTGCCTGCTAAATGAAAATAAATGCATTTCTATTTCGGTGCACGCTGATTGCCGCCCTGGGGGGGTTTTTGTTCGGGTTTGAAACGGCCGTGATTTCCGGAGCTGATAAAACGATTCAGAAACTCTGGTCCCTGAATTCTTTCTGGCAGGGCTTCACCATCGCTGCCAGCCTGATTGGCACGGTAATCGGCGCTGCCCTTGCCGGTATGCCGGCCCAACGGCTGGGCCGGAAAAGGGTTTTAGTGATTATTGCCCTGATGTACCTGATGTCCGCTCTGGGATGTGCACTCACTTCTACCTGGATCCTCTTTATTACCTTTCGTATGGTTGGCGGAATTGCAGTAGGCGCATCTTCTGTGGTCGGACCGATGTATATTTCCGAACTGGCACCGGCTACCGTACGTGGGCGGCTGGCAGGCATGTTTCAACTCAATATCGTAGCAGGCATTTTTATAGCCTATCTCACAAATTTTTTGTTTGTGCACCTCGGAGAAGATTCCTGGCGGTGGATGCTGGGCATTATGGTAGTGCCCGCAGGATTATTTGCTCTTTTGCTGCGTGGAATTCCTGAAAGCCCGCGCTGGCTCATATTGAATAACCGGGACGCCGAAGCTGCCGCCATTTTTGCACGCACCGGTGAGCCCGACGCCCATAAACTAATTAAGGAAGAACATGAGTTGTCGAAATTGGGTACGAAAGAAAGATTATTCACCGCAAAGTTCCGCAAGCCCATCTTATATGCCATGCTGCTGGCTATGTTCAACCAACTCTCGGGCATCAATGCGATATTATATTATGCGCCGCGCATTTTTGAAATGGCCGGTTTTGAAAAAGGGAAGGCCTTTCTCCTTCCTGTTTATATCGGCGCAGCCAACCTGCTGTTTACCTTCCTGGCCATGACGATTATTGATAAGGTGGGCAGAAAAACATTATTGATTACCGGGGCCATCGGAATGATCGTTTTTCTGGCTTTAACTGCTGCTTCTTTCAACAGCGGCGCTTCGGCAAACTTTATGGTTTTGGTTTACCTGCTTGGGTTCATAGCTTTTTTTGCTTTTTCCCAGGGAGCCGTTATCTGGGTATTCATTTCCGAAATCTTTCCAAATTCTGTCCGGTCCCAGGGCGGTTCTCTTGGAAGCTTTACGCACTGGACCATGGCTGCAATTATTTCCTGGACATTTCCCATCATCGTGGAAGGAAGCGCCAAAGGCGGATTTTATTCCTTTATATTTTACAGTCTGATGATGCTCGTCTCGCTCATCTTTATCTGGCGTGTGATGCCGGAAACAAAGGGGCGTAGTTTGGAGGAGATACAGAAGGACCTTGGTATTGCTTAGAGAACCTGATAATAATTCGTTGATGGTATATGGTGAATGGTAGACGGAGTTTTATTGTAAATTCGCACTTGATATCCATCCACCATCCACCATATACCATCCACTATCCAACTATAATGTCCATTGAAGTAAAATCTCTCACCAAACTCTACGGTGAACAAAAAGCCATTGATCAGATTTCATTTTCTCTGCAACAGGGAGAGATTGTGGGGTTCCTCGGGCCCAACGGGGCAGGGAAATCCACCACCATGAAAATTCTGACCGGCTGTCTGAAACCCAGTAAGGGCAAGGCTTTTATTGATGGTATCGAAGTAACTGAACAACCAGTCAAAACTAAAAAAATCACCGGCTACCTGCCTGAATCCAACCCGCTGTATGTTGACATGTACATCCGCGAGTATCTTTCTTTTATTGCCGATATTCACCATATTCCAAATAAAAAGAGAGCCGTTGAAGAGATTATTGATGTGGTGAAACTCCGGCCGGAAGCGAATAAAAAGATTGCCCAGCTTTCCAAAGGGTACAGACAACGCGTTGGACTGGCGGCGGCCCTCATCCATAAGCCGGACGTGCTGATCCTGGACGAGCCCACAACCGGCCTCGACCCCAATCAGATCGTGGAGATCCGCGAAGTGATCAGAAACTATGGGAAAAACCGCAGCGTACTTTTTTCAACGCATATTCTTCAGGAAGTAGAGGCGATCTGCGACCGGGTGATTATCATTCACGAGGGGAAAATCATTACAGACAGTTTACTGAGTCTTCTCCGGACCCAGCAAACGAACAATTTCATCAGAGTGGCGCTGCGTGAAAATATAGAAGAAAGTGAATGGAAGGCGCTCGCTGCTATGAAGTCTTTCCGCAGAATGAATGAATTTGAATGGGAGCTGGAAGCAGATGATCCGGAAGCATTAAAAAAACAATTGCTCGCGTTGTCTTTGCAAAATAATTGGAACCTTGTTTCTTTGCAGTCTGAAAGCAGGAGCCTGGAAGATATTTTCAGAGGCCTTACCAAATAAGTAAACCATGAGTAACATTAAAGAAATTATTGCAAGACAAATACTGGACAGTCGCGGAAATCCTACAGTTGAAGCCGACCTGATCACAGAGAGAGGATTTTTCGGGCGGGCTGCAGTTCCCAGCGGCGCAAGTACCGGTATTCACGAAGCGGTGGAGCTCCGGGACGGAGATAAGAAGATTTTCCAGGGTAAGGGCGTACTTAAAGCCGTGGCCAATGTGAATACAACTATTGCAGCAAAACTGAAAGGCCTGGAAGTGTCGAACCAGGCGGCGCTCGATGATGTATTAATTTCGCTGGATGGCACGCCCAACAAATCGAAGCTTGGCGCCAACGCTATCCTGGCAGTGAGCCTGGCTGCCGCTAAAGCCGCGGCGAAGGAATCAGGACTTCCGCTTTTCCGCTATATCGGAGGCACCAATGCAGTGACTTTGCCAATACCCATGATGAATATCCTCAATGGAGGTGCCCATGCAGATAACAAAATTGATTTTCAGGAATTCATGGTGATGCCCGTGGGTGCTTCTTCATTTAGCGAAGGACTTCGTTGGGGGGTGGACATTTTTCATACCTTAAAAAGCGTACTGAAGAAAAAAGGATTCAGCACGAATGTTGGTGATGAAGGCGGATTTGCGCCCAATATCCAAAGTAATGAGGAGGCCATAGAGACCGTGCTGGAAGCCATTTCCGCGGCGGGATACAAAACCGGTTCGCAGGTGGCCATTGCAATTGATTCAGCTAACAGTGAACTGTGGGACAGTAAAAAGAAAAAATATGTTTTTCATAAGAGCACCGGAAAAGAATTCAGCAGCGACCAGCTTGTCAGGTTCTGGGAAGGCTGGGTGAAAAAATATCCGATTATTTCAATCGAAGATGGGATGGCAGAAGACGACTGGGATGGATGGAAAAAATTAACCGATGTTCTGGGCTCCAAAGTACAACTGGTGGGTGACGATATATTCGTCACGAATGTGGATAGGCTGAAGAAAGGAATTGACAATAAAACGGCCAATGCACTGCTGGTGAAAGTAAACCAGATCGGAACCCTTACCGAAACCATTAACGCCGTGACGATGGCCCAGCATCACAATTACAATACCATCATGAGCCACCGCAGCGGGGAAACCGAAGACACGACCATTGCAGATCTGTCTGTAGCTTTGAACTGCGGGCAGATAAAGACGGGCTCCGCCAGCCGCACGGATCGTATTGCGAAATACAATCAGTTACTCCGCATCGAAGAAAAACTTGGCAAAAATGCATTTTATCCAAAGGGAAAAATTACATTTGGTAAATGAGGCAGCTGATCGGTCATATTCCCTCCTGGCTTAAAAATAAATACGTGCTTACGGCACTTGGTTTTGCGATTTGGATCTTGTTTATTGACGACCGGGATTTTATCACGACCCATTTCAGGCATGTCAGTGAACTGCACAAGCTGGAAGCGCAGAAAAAATATTATGAAAACCAGATCCTCACAGTGCAGACCGAACTGAACCAGCTGAAGCGGAATCCGGCAATATTAGAGAAATATGCTCGGGAGAAATATCTGATGAAGCGAAATGATGAGGATTTATTTTTGGTACCTGATAAGTAATTGTGGATGGTATATGGTGGATAGTGGATGGACTTTAATTGCGAACGCGCACCTGATATCCATCCACTATCCACCAAATACCATCCACCCCCACATAATACTCAACTGACCCGCTAAACCCCACAATCCGCCCATTATCACTAAATTCCGGCCAGCACGCAATAACGCAATCTGTATGACGTTTTTACTATCGGACGGGTTTATTTTTACTGCTTTCTGATTATTGGACATTAAATGGTTTTGCCTATGACACTCTTTACCCCGGAGGATCTTTTGCGGTATTTGTATAAAGAGTCTTCCCACGAACTAACATCAGCCATCGAGATGGCTTTGAAAGAAGACTACACACTCCGCGAGCGCATGAAAGAATTAGAAGTATCTGTGAATCAATTGGATACAGAGAGACAACTGGTAGCACCCCGGATGGAAGTCGTTTTAAGGGTACTACAATATGCCCGCGAAACGGCCCCGGAAACGGCTGCTCACGGTTAGGTTGTCCCCCAACTCATTTCCCTTAATTTCGGGGTCTTTTACAGATAAATGACCCGAAAACAGCGTTATGACTACGTTATTGCCTGGTTCAGCGAACATGCGCCGGAACCTGAAACAGAGCTTCTTTACGAAAATCCTTTTCAATTACTGGTATCCGTTATCCTCTCAGCCCAATGCACAGATAAGCGTGTAAATCAAACGACACCGGCAATTTTTGCCCGATTCCCAAATCCGGAATCCTTATCAGGAGCCAGTTTTGACGAATTATTCCCCCTTGTCCAAAGCATTTCCTACCCCAATAATAAAACCAAACACCTTATCGGCATGGCCAACATGCTGGTAAAGGACTTTCACGGGAAGGTTCCACTTTCAGTCGTCGAACTCATGCGGTTGCCCGGTGTGGGCAGGAAAACAGCAAATGTAATTACATCTGTCGTCGACAATCAGCCGAATATGGCGGTGGATACCCATGTGTTCCGCGTCGCCGCGCGCATAGGCCTGACTGTTAGAGCCAAAACACCGCTTGCTGCTGAAAAGCAACTCCTTCAATTTATTCCCGTAGAACTGATTCACAAAGCCCATCACTGGCTGATCCTTCACGGCCGCTATATTTGTGTGGCCCGAAACCCAAAATGCGGGGATTGCGGATTGCGGGTGGTGTGTAAGTATTATCAGAAAAAGTTTAATAGTGGATAGTATATGGTAGATGGTAAATGGACCTTATGTGCGAACTCCCACCTGAATTCCATCCACGATCCACCATATACCATCCACCAACCGAAATGGATTACAAAACCACATACCGCTCCTTCATCTCCAGCCACTACCTCAGCGAAGGCGTTCGCATCACGGTCGGACTAACACTTCCCGCGATTTTTGGAACTTACATGCATCATGAAGTGATGGGTATTACCATGTCACTTGGGGCGAGCTGTGTAATCATGGTGGATAATGCGGGACCGATTCATCATCGTCGCAATGCGATGATCATTTGCATTCTGGTCATTTTCATTTCGTCCCTGCTTACCGGATTTATTACGGCCTTTACGATCGGAACAGGTATCCTCATTGCGTTGTTTTGTTTTTTGTTTCCCATGATCGGTGTTTATGGAACACGTGCCGGATCCATCGGACTGGCTGCATTGTTTATCATGGTTCTGAATCTCGAAGAACGAACGCAAATACGCGGCCTGGACCTGCTGCTGAATTCAGTGTATGTTGCCAGCGGGGGAATCTGGTACATGTTGCTTAGCCTTTCTCTTTATAGTTTCCGCCCTTTTAAAATAGCCCAACAGGCACTGGGGGATTGCATTCAGTCGACTGCCGGTTATTTACTCCTGAGAACAGCACTGTACGGGAGAGATCCGGACTTCAACCATATCTATTCGCAGCTTTTGGATAATCAGGTAGAGATTCACGAAAAACAAAACCTTGTCAGGGAACTGCTCTTCAAGAGCCGGGATATCGTGAAAGAATCTACCAATACGGGCCGGGTTATCCTGCTGATTTTTCTGGATATCATTGATCTGTTTGAACGGGTGATGAGTGCGCAGCAGGATTATAAATTACTTCACGAATATTTTGACCAGACGGAAATACTCGAAAAATTCAGGGATCTACTCATAGTCATTTCGGAAGAGCTTAATGATACGGGAATTGCTGTGAAAAGTGCAAAGCCCTATGCCATGAATCACCGCATGGAGATCATGCTTCGCGAATTAAAAAAGCATTTTGAACAGCTGCGGGACGAACAGAGAAATGCATCCAACGTGGAGGGGTTTATTGCCCTGCGGAATGTGCTTGATGGTCTGGAAGATATTATTTCCCGGCTTCATACTATCCAGCAATATAGCTCATACGACCTCAAAGCCAGCAGGGAAATGGGCGTTGCCGATTATGACAAGTTCGTTACGCACCAGGATATAGATTTGAAACTGCTGCTCGAAAACCTGAATTGGAAATCCAATACATTCCGACATGCTATCCGCGTTTCCATTGCAACCACGGCAGGATTTATTGTCGCCCAGTTTTTCCCCCTGGGCCATAGCTATTGGATATTGCTGACCATTATCGTTATACTGAAACCAAACTATGGTCTAACCCGGAAGAGGAACTATGACCGTTTACTGGGCACTGTCGCGGGCGCGGCGATTGGTGCGCTCATCCTATATTTTATCAGGGACCGTCATGTGATATTTGTTCTGATGGTGATCCTGATGATCCTGGCATATAGTTTCATGCGAACGAAATACCTGGTGTTCGTCATGCTGATGACCCCTTATATCCTGATCCTTTTTTACCTGCTTAATCCGCTTCATTTCGGGGCTGTGATCGGCGATCGACTGCTGGATACGGCCATCGGTTCCGGTATCGCTTTCCTGGCAAATCTTTTTATCGCGCCTGCCTGGGTGAAAGAGCAGTTTGGTTCCTATCTTCTGCAGATGATTGAAGCAAATAAAAACTATTTCCGGGAAGTCTCCTTAACTTTTGTTGGCGAAGAAGCGGAAATCTCACAATATAAATATGCGCGCAAGCAGGCTTATGTTGCACTCGCCAATGTAACCGATGCATTGAACAGAATGCTTTCTGAACCCAGGCGGAAACAAAAAAATGCTGCGGATTTTCATCAGTTTGTCGTGCTGAATTATATGCTGGCTTCCCATACCGCAACCCTGGCTTCCTATTCGAGGCGGGGAAATGAGGTGCCGTCAGATCCCGGTTATCATCCTGTAATAGAGGGAGTGCTTTCCATTTTGTCAAAATCTTATACCATACTTCAGCAGAAGAATGAGGAGACTAAATCCGTAGTATCATTAATGTCAAATATTTCACAAACGACTCCGCAGCCTCCGGAAAAAGATCCTTCGGAAGGGGTTTCCTTAAAGGAGGGTCTAAGGATAATGAATGAACAGGTGACAGCCATGATAATGAAACGCAAAGACGAGTTGGAACGGGGCATACTTGAAAGCCCCACCAGGAGGCGGCTGACCCTGGTTAAGGCCGTGAATGACCAGTTCAATTTTATTATGAAAATTGCCGAAGATCTGTTGAAGTTAAGCACCAAATGGCAGTAGGGGGTTTTGAGTTAGGGGTGATGAGTTAGGAGTTA
>JANWIY010000146.1 GCA_025449645.1 Chitinophagaceae bacterium
AGTGTTACTTGACGTAACAAAAAGTCAATATTCGCATTGTGCGTATCTTGTAGTTCAGGCATGTCTCTAAACTTCTTCTTCAATTGTCAAAACATTTAATTGCAATAGTATTCCTCGGACTACTATCATGTAATTCAACAAAAGACCTCTCAGGAGTATATCGAAGTAATTTTGCTGTTGCGGGATTTTTTAGTACGATTATAAGGTTTAAGCCAAATAATTCCTTGCAATTCGTCAGGTGGGGAGATTTAAGATACGATAGTACTGTAGGACACTTTAAAATATACGATAATAAGGTTTATATAACCTTTAAAAAAATTGATCTAGATTCAAACGATACTGGTTTCAACTTTGATATGCCAGTACAAAAGGCCCTCTTTGCAAAGGATACAATCCAATACCAGCGCTTCTATTATATCGTGGATAATAAATTATTTCCAGCAAATATAGAAACAGGAAAAAAAGGGGCGAAGGCTTGGGGTTACTTTAGGTGTAAAAGATATATTCTATTTGGCAAGAACTGGTACTATAAAAGATATTATATGAAACGTATAAAATAATTTTACATTTAAAATGACTGTTACTCACTTCTTAAACTCTTCACCGGATTGGCCAGGGCCGCCTTCACCGCTTTGGCTCCAACGGTGATCAATGCTATTACAAGCGAAGACGCGATGGCAAAGGCAAAGACTCCCCAACCCATATCCATGTGATAATAATAACCCGACAGCCATCCTTGCATTAGATAGTAACCGATGGGTGCGGCGATCAGGAAGGCAAGCCCGATAAGCAAGGCGAATTCCCTTGAGAACAGGTAGAGGATGCCCGGCACAGAAGCCCCGAGCACTTTCCTAATACCAACCTCCTTCGTCTTTTGGATGGCCATAAAGGAGACCAGCCCATAAAGCCCAAGACAGGAAATAAAAATGGCAAGAACAGCGAAGGTCTTAAAGAGAGTTGATTCGATGGCCTCGGCATTATAGAAGTCTACTACAGTGTCATCGAAAAAGGGAGCGAAAAAGAATTGATCCGGATATGTCTGCAAGAAAAGCGACTGCAAGCGGGCCATCGTGGGCTTTATCTTGTCTGGCTCCAGTCTGACGGCAAGCTGATTATAAAAGCCGGGAAACGACAGGACCACGAGAGGCTTGATCTTTTCCCGCAAGGAGTTGCTGTTGAAATCCCTCAGGACACCGACTATTTTTATGCGGTTTTGGTTCATTCCGCCGAACGTGAACGACCTGCCAATAATGGCATCTGGTGACCGGATAGCGAGCATTTTGACGGCGGTCTCATTGAACAAAGCTTCTCCCATCGTGTCGGCGGCATTCAGCGCCCGACCGGCAACCAGGCCGAGATGAAAGACCGACAAATAGCCGGTGTCTGCATATCGGTGCACCAATTCGAAATTTTCCGGGTGCGGATCATTTTCAAAAATGAAATTAGTCTCGCTCGTCCAACTGGTGGACGGAGGGGCATTGCACAAGCTGGCGGATATTACACCAGGCATCCGTATTACCTGACTCTTGAACCAGGCGTTCTTCCGGATCCGGCCATCGAGATCGGGAAGGTTGATAAGCGTAATGGCCTTGCGGTCGAAACCCATCGGGCGGTTGCGGAAGAAATCCATCTGACGTACGATAACCAACGTGCCGATGATCAACAATTGGGCAATAGCAAACTGAAGCACGATCAGGCTCCTGCGAAGCGATATTCCCCCAACTGTCCTGGTATTGATTTTACTCTTAAAAGCTGCCACCGGATCAAATCGGGCGAGGACCATTCCTGGATAAGAGCCCGCAAACAACGTGACGATCAAGCCGGTCCCGAGGAGGAACAGGAGGGTTGCCGGAGAACTGAACAGGTCCAGCGAAACCGGCCTTTCCAATAGCTGCCGCAATTGTGGTAAAGCCAGTCTTGCGAGGAAACAGCCGACGACGAGCGCCAGCAACACCAGCATCGCTGTTTCCCAAAGGAAATCAGTCAGCAATTGTCCCCGGCTGCTGCCCAAAACCTTCCTGACACCTACTTCTTTCGTCCGGTTCAGGGATTGAGCAGTGGAAAGATTTATAAAATTGATACAGGCCACTGCCAGCAGGAAGATGCCGATCAGGCCCATGGACCACAATTCGGAATAGGTCCAGCCGCGTTTTCCATAGCGGTCAAACTGACTGTTAAAATGCATTTCCTTCAAAGGCTGAAAAAAGCAGGAGTCCCTCGTGTCGGAATTAGCAAACAATGGTGTAAAATGTCTTGCTACAAAACCCGGTAGCATGGCGTTCATCGATTCGATGTGCTGCCCCTTACCAAGCAGGAAGAAACATTGCGATGCGAGGCCGAAATTGTCCCAATTTTTCGGGTCCGCCAATTCTTTTGTATGCTGTTCCCGGAAAGTGGCATAAGATAAGACGACCTGCAAAGGAATATCTGTGTTGGAGGGTGGGTCTTCCAGGACGCCGGTAATCTTGTATGGTTTTTGCGCATCTCCCCATACGATCGTTTTTCCCATGGCTTCCTGCCAGCGACCATACCAGTTCGTTGCAAGGGAACGAGAGATAGCCATGGTATAAGAGTCTTGCAAAGCAGTCTGTGGATCGCCCGCCACCCATGGAAAATCAAAAATCCCGAATAGTGCAGCGTCGGCAAAATAAACCTCCTTGACCAGGACCTGCTTGTCCCGCCCTCCATTTGTCACAGGAATCCCAAATTGTGCATCTCCGACTCGCCAGACAGGTGCTACCTTTTCTGGTTGTGGAAAATCTCGCCTTAGGCCGTCTGCGAGAGGTACGGGTGCACAACCATCGTTGTCTACCAAACCGGTGCGGTAGGTCTCGGTGGAAAGTACTCTGTAGATTCGATCTCGTTTAGAGTGAAAACTATCTATGCTCAATTCGTACCTGATGAGCAGAAAGATCAGGAGGGAAGCAGAGATCCCAACTGACAGACCGAGCGTATTGAGCAAAGTAAAGGACTTTTTACGCCAGAGGCCGCGGAGGATAATCTTAAAATTGCTAGTGATCATCAGCGGAGTTATGGGTTCTCCGCTACAAAAAGCGGGGCCCAAATATAAAATATTGGCTATCAATTTTATGCATTTGGACCCTGGCGCCACACTGTTCGCTTATGATACAGCCGCTGCCCGGTTTTAAATTCACCTGACTCGTCCATGAAAAACTATACAGTGACGCAGTGGAGACCTTACAAGATAAACCGATAGTTACTTTCTGAAATCCACTTCTCATTCAATTCGTCCAGGCTCTTCCTTATCCAGTTGATGATTTTCAATATTCCTAATCAAATTCTGCAGTCGTTCGGCATTCTGACGAATTATTGATAAGTAAGTTTTATTCTCTTCATTATAACTATTCATCTCCAGCAAATCAAGAGATAAAAAAATATGAGAAAGTGGAGCATTGGCTTCATGCCGAAGTGCTCCCGACGAAGTTTTCATATTTTTAGTTTTTAAATCAATGAATCGCTCTAAATCAAAATGCAAATTCGCGAAACGAACGAACTCACATTCGTACAATAAAGAATTAAAACAATAACCTCGCCAAAAAATAATCAGGCGATCCAAACAGGAACAGTATTGAAAAACAATAATTTATAAATTTTGGTCACTAAGCTTAAGAACCTTAATTCTGTTCAGTAAACGTAGTTTCCGCAAACTTTTGTGATGTTGTAATTTTTCTATTACCGGAATGATCCTTTTAATTGCAGTTTGGTCGCCTGATACCCTGGCGAATGATTCAAGAAATTGAATGAGGATGCGATGATCATTGTATTTTCCAATTTGAGAAGTAATGCTCTTTAAAGTTTTAACCGGGAAATTATTTTTTAAGAAGTCATTCTGTTTATTGCTGCCCCAATATTTCACGCTGTACTGAATATCTTTCGCTTGTTTTCTGATACCGTGAATTGCTGAATCGGAAATAGAAACGGAATCCATCCCTATCGTAATTTTCTTTGCCTTTTTATCAAAATAACGTACATTTTTTTTAGGACTTAATTCTATTTTTTGCAATCTGCTTTTGATTTGCTTAAGTTGTTTTTCATAATCAAGATTATTCCATTCTTTTCTTAACCTAAAAAATTCAGTTGAAAGCCAGTATTTAAACTCTAAGGGAATATCCTTTTCACGCAGGATCATTGTTTTCGCTACCTGGATATTCCTTAACGAACCTGCAAGTGTATAGATCTTTTTATATAAATTAAATATTCTCTTATCTGCCTTTTGCCACCTGAGAAGGGCTCTGAGTTTTTTAAATGCAATCCTGAGCTTATGAATTTTTTTAGCTTCAAATTCCGATTGGATCTTGCGCGTATATTTTGCAAGATTTTCGTATTGGGAAATGACAGCGTCCTGTAAAGTTTCCGGGGGCATAATAGTATCTTGCTTTATCACTCTAATTTAGGAAGTATCAGGAGGGGAAGGGCAAAATATAAGCCAGCTGGATTATCACACTTCTATAAAGAACTCCTTCCGGAAAATGGTGTAGCCTGTACCATTTTGGCAGTTACCTCAAAAAATCTGCCATGTAAGCGTTCGTGTATTTTTTTACTCAGGGTTTTAATGCTAAAATTCTGCAGATTAGATCTTTCAGGTCAAAATTTTCTTTGGATATTCAAAACGGATTTCGTTTGTTTTTCCGCTCCGGATTCAGGCGATCATAAGAAATTAATAAATTTCGGCAGGCCTGCTTTTTGATATGCGTCATAATGTAATTAAGGAAATGCCCTGGGATCCCAAATTGATAACTTTTGACATTCAAAATAAATTAAACTTCTTATGAGCACGAAATCAAATAAGGCAACAGTAACAAAATTTTTTATTGAAGTGATAAATAAGAAGAATCTGGATCTCATTGGGGTTATTTTTTCGCAAAACTATCTGTCGCACGGAATGGATGGAAAGGAATATTATGGAATGAAGGATTCTATTGACTTCTTTAAATACTTGTTTGAAGGATTTCCGGATATTCAATATGCAATTGACCATATTATAGAAGAGCAGGACCTTGTAGCAGTAAGTTTAACTGCCATGGGAACTCATCAGGGTGAATTTCTTGGATATCCTCCTTCGTTTAAAAGAGTTCGCTATAAAGAAATGTATTTTTTTCGCGTCTTGAATGATCAAATAATAGAAAGATGGGGGATGCAGGATGTGGCGGGGATAAAGGAACAAATCTCAAAACAATAAGAATCACGGGTGGGGGATAAGAAGTTTTTTGTAAATTGTGAAATTGCCTGCCAGAAATTCCAGTTATTTTTTGCTCATTTTCTTAATGATGCCTTCCTGCAGAAAGCCCTATGAGCCACCCGCGATCAAGGGCAATAACCATTTTCTGGCTGTGGATGGTATTATATATACCGGATTAGGTGTTGCAAGCACAATAAATCTTTCGCGATCGGTCAACCTGGATGAATCCGGCGAGCACATTCCCGAATTGAATGCCCAGATCGCCATACAATCTTCAGGCGGCGATTCTTATAACCTGATCGATTCTGCCGGTACAGGGATTTATGTAAGTCCGGCGTTAAGTCTCGACTCGATACATCAATACCGGCTGGCCATCACTACATCAGACGGAAATAAATTTCAGTCCGATTTTGTTTCCACCAAACAAGGTCCGCCGATTGACAGCCTGAGTTGGGAACTGGTCAATGATCCGGTTACCAATCAGCAGGCGGCGGACATCTATGTGGATGCACATGATCCCTCGAATGCCACGCGGTATTACCGCTGGGATTTCCTGGAAACCTTTAAGCATTTTTCTGTTTATGATACAAACTGGGGAGATTCCAATGGCATCATTTATCCACTGCCGGCAGGATTTAGTATTCATGCGTGCTGGTCCACACTTCCCTCAACTGATATCTTACTTGGAACTTCTATAGCCCTCAGCCAGGATGTAATCAGCCATATGCAGATTGCCAACATACTACAGGACGATCCGATCCTGGATGTCGGCTGTAGTTTCCTGATCAGGCAATACCCCCTCTCGGAACAAGGATATAATTACTGGTTAACCGTTCAGAAAAATTCCCAGTCGCTGGGCGGATTGTTTGACCTGCAGCCTGCCCAGGTTAACGGAAACCTGCATTGTATAACGAATCCTGCAATTCCGGTTCTCGGTTTTATTTCCGCTTCCAATATTCAGGAAAAAAGAATTTATATCAGTAATACAAGCCTCCCCGGCTGGCAGTCCCAGCATTTGGATACCGCCACTGCATGTAAGACAGTGGACATTCCCGTGGATCCGTTGAACACCCTGGTATTTAATTATCCTGATACCGCTTACGGCCCGTATTATTTTCCTGATGCCAGCGATCTGATTGTTGCTCCAAAGATCTGCATGGATTGCCGCTATCAGGGCGGAACGAATATGAAGCCATCTTTCTGGCCACTGAATGATTGAAGATGCAACGATTCTTTTCATTTGCATTCTTCACATTGCATTTTAGATGGGTCACCCTTGCTGACGCAATTACTGCGGTAACATTTACCGAAACCCTGGATAATATTGGACTGCAGAAACCGTGAGCTCGAAGTGATGCTGAATTTTGCATCTAAACATCCTTGAAATATTCTTATCTGTTTGAAATTCATTCTTGATTCAATTTTTGCAGAAATACAATTATGCTGTCTTGCTCTATTGAAGCAATTTCAACAGAGACGGTTTTATATCCATCTTTCAAAACTGGACATAGGGTGTATCGGGACCGGACACTAAATTGCTCCAATCAGTATACTTATATAAGTGATTGGCAGCTAGTTAGAAATTCGGCATTTGATTAGTGTGATCTGTTTTTACCGTATTTATTTCATTCCAGCGATTATACCTTGAAAATATGATAAAAAACTATCTGAAGATCGCCTTGCGCTACCTGCGTAAGAACAAGACACATTCCATTATCAATATCACCGGCTTATCCGTGGGCATGGCAGTCGCCTTGCTGATTGGGCTATGGATCTGGGACGAATTATCCTTCAATAAAAGCTTCCAAAACTACGACCGTATTGCACAGGTAATGCAAAACCAGACTTTTGATGGAGAGGTTGGTTCGCAAATGTCCGTTCCATATGTAATGGGAGATGAATTAATGAAGAGTTTTGGAAGTGATTTTAAATATAGTTGCATGGCTTCGTGGACGAATAATCACATATTATCCTTTGCTGATAAAATAATCTCGAAGGGGGGAAATTTTATGGAACCGCAGATCACTGAAATGCTTTC
>JANWIY010000147.1 GCA_025449645.1 Chitinophagaceae bacterium
AATCATAGAGGCTCTGCGTGATGTTATGCAGGTCGAACCCAACACCCGTAGTGCTGTTGGCCTGGGGATCTGCATCCACCAGCAGGGTCCTGAATTCCAGCACCGCAAGGCTTGCCGCTAAGTTGATGGCAGAAGTAGTTTTTCCAACCCCTCCCTTCTGATTTGCCACCCCAATGATTCTTGCCATATAAGCCACAGTTTTAAGACGCCCGCCCGGCTGCGAAACCCGGCAAAGCTCGTAAAGATGTATCCTATCGGGAAAAGTACAAAATTTAGTTTGCCTTTGCTGCCGGTAAAGTGTAAAAATACAAACTTGCCCGGCGACTTGAGGAAAATACCGGTTCACCCTAACTTGCACTTCCATGTATCTCATCATCTCAGGCACAAACCGCAGGGGCAGCTATACCCTGAGGGTAGCAGAACTTTATCAGTCGCTCCTTAAGGAAAAAAATATTGAGGCTCATATTCTTTCCCTGGTCGATCTGAATGTACTGGAAAGGAATCCTGCCATTGTACAGCTGGAGCAGGAGTGGCTTATACCTTCTAAAAAATTTGTCTTTATCAGCCCGGAATATAATGGCAGCATTCCGGGTGTATTGAAATGTCTGATCGATATCAGTGATATTAAGAAAGTCTGGCATGAAAAAAAAGCCCTTCTGACCGGACTCTCCAGGGGAAGGGCCGGCAACCTTCGGGGAATGGACCATCTTACGGGCATCTTGCATTATGTGCGCACGACAGTTCATCCGAACAAACTGCCTATTTCCATTGTTGACACCCTGTTCGACCAGGGAGGAATGCGGCATGTGGAAACTTTGAAATCGATCGATATCCAACTGGATGAATTCATTGTTTTTTAATTCTGTTGTTAATTATTTTTTATGCGCAACGCAGGTTTTATTCTGGTGATCGCACTGATCATGGCCCTCCTGGATCTTTATGTATTTCAGGTGGTGAAGCTTGTCACCCAGAGTTCCTCCCATCGTACAAAATCTATTATTTTCTCGGCTTATTGGACCGTTTCCATTGCCGTGCTGCTGCTTTTGCTCCTCCTGCCTTTTATCCAGTTTGACCGGTTGCCGAGGAATATGCGAAATTATCTTTTCGCAACAATAGTCGGTTTGTTTTTTGCAAAATTGCTGGCATCTGTTTTTTTCCTGGTCGATGATATCCGGAGGCTTATGCAATGGGGCGTTGGAAAAATATTTTTCCGGAATACGGAAGGAGAGAGTGAAGTGGGTGAAGGAATTTCCCGGTCCCTATTCTTAAGTTGGCTCGGCATTGGCGTCGGGGGGACATTATTTTCATCTCTGGTCTATGGGTTCAGCAATAAATACAATTATCATATCCGCCGGATTCCACTTCAATTTGAAAACCTTCCCCCTGGCTTTAAAGGCTTGAAGATTGTTCAGATTTCCGATATTCATTCCGGAAGTTTTACAAACAAAAAAGCGGTAGAAAAAGGTGTGCAAATGGCGCTCAATCTGAAACCGGACCTGATCCTATTTACCGGAGATCTGATAAACGACCGGGCAACCGAGATGGAAGATTATGTGGATGTGTTCAGCCGCTTGAAAGCGCCAATGGGGGTTTTTTCCACGCTCGGAAATCATGACTATGGCGATTATGTTCACTGGCCGAATCCTGAAGCGCGATTGCAAAATATTGAAAATCTCAAAAAAACAGAGCTGGCCATGGGGTGGAAGCTGCTGATGAACGAACATGTGGTGCTGGAAAGAGGTGGCGACCAGATTGCATTGATTGGCATTGAGAACTGGAGCGCTAAAAAGCGGTTTCCGAAATATGGCAAAATGTGGGAAGCATATCCGGGCGCAGAAAAATATCCGTTCAAGATCCTCATGAGCCATGACCCCAGTCATTGGGATGCGGAAGTGAGACCTAAATACGGGGATATTGATTTAACGCTTGCAGGACATACCCACGGTATGCAGTTTGGCGTCGAGATCGCCGGATTGAAATGGAGTCCCGTTCAATATGTTTATAAAGAATGGGCCGGACTTTACGAAGAGGGTAAACAAAAACTTTATGTAAACCGCGGGTATGGTTTTATCGGTTATCCCGGTCGTGTGGGAATTTTGCCTGAGATTACGTTGATTGTATTGGAGGGAAGTTAGGGGTTAGGAGTTTTGGGCTATGAATTATGGGTTATGAGTTATGGTTCAAATGAGGACCCTGAAATTTGGATAAAGCCGCCAATTTTTTTTCTGATAGGCTATTTTTGATACATCAAATCAATCACAATTCATAACTCGTAAATCATAACACATAACTCATAAATTATAACTCATAGCCCAAAACTCATAACTTGCTTGCATCACTAACAAGTTGTTAAAATAAATTCCCGGGAAACGAATCCCGCAATTTGGCCGTTGAGGGTAAATGATAATCAAATTCTTAACAACAATCAATTTTGTATGAAGAAAGCCTCCTTATCAATATTGTCTGTTCTGATCATATCGTGCGGAAGCCTGTTTGCCCAGGGATTTCATCTCGGCTTTAAGTTAGGGACTAACCTTTCGGAAATAAGTGGCCAGGGCTTTTCAAGTGGATTTAAATGGGGGTTTTCTGCTGGTGGATTTGCAGAATTGAATATTAACAAGCATTTCGGCATTCAGCCGGAGTTTTTGTTCAATCAGACAAACACCCGCACTGCTGATAATTTCGACGAAATATACCGCTCAATAGGATATTCGGACAGGGATGTTTACATGAATTATCTGAGCATTCCCATACTATTATCCATCAAGCCCATACCTTTACTTAGTTTCCTGGTCGGTCCGCAGTTTGGCACAAAACTGAGCGATAATATCGGTACTTCTGCACTAAATGCGTTTAAATCCGGCGACTTTTCAATCGTTGGCGGAGCCCAGGTAAACCTTGCCTGGTTTAAAGCAGGTGCCCGTTATGTTTTCGGCTTGAACAACCTGAACGATATTAACGATAATTATAAATGGACGAACCAATCGATTCAGTTGTATTTAGGGTTCAGGATAATTTAGGGTTGGATGCGAGTGTCAACCAAAGAAATGTAAAAGCAACCCCGGAGGTTGCTTTTACATTTCTTTGTGGCACCAAACTTGAACGATAGGGGACATTCGGAAAAAGATAGGATAATACCAAAAGAGGTGTTATTTTGTCACCCTTTTGTATTTATGAACGAAAACTTCTTTTTTCAGCGTCCGGAGCAGGAAATGGATTTCATGCCCATTATTCCCATTAATGAAACTGAGAATGATAACCTGGCAGATATAGAGATCCCGCAGGAATTACCTATCCTTCCCCTGCGAAATACGGTTCTTTTTCCAGGTGTTGTGCTTCCCATCACCGTTGGCAGGGATAAGAGCATAAAGGCAGTCAATGACGCCTACAAGACTGACAAACTGATTGGCGTCCTTGCGCAAAAAGACAGTAGTGTGGAAGACCCGGCCATTCATGAACTCGTTGCCGTAGGTACCATCGCCCGGATCATAAAAGTGATCAAAATGCCTGATGGTGGAACAACTGTTATCCTGCAGGGAAAACGCAGGTTCCAAGTGGGTAACATGACTGCCGATGACCCTTATTTCAAGGCCCGGGTAATCTTATTACAGGAAGAAGATGCGCCAAAGGACCAGGATTTTGAGGCCTATGTTTCAAACATCAAGGATCTGGCAGGTCAGATTATCCAGCTTTCTCCCAATATCCCTACAGAAGCGTCCATCATCCTTAAAAACATTGAGAACCCTGCGTTCCTCATTCATTTTATTTCCAGCAACCTGAATACTGAACTGACCGAAAAGCAGGAGTTGCTTCAAACAGATCATATCAAATCGCGGGCGGACCTGCTGATGCAGCTGCTGCAGCGGGAACTCCAGTTTGCTGAACTCAAGAACAAGCTGACCAACAAAACAAAGACTGAGCTCGATAAACAGCAAAGAGATTATTTCCTGCAACAGCAGTTGAAAAGCATTAAGGATGAACTGGGTGGAGACAGCAATGAACGCGAGCAGCGGGAAATGCAGAAAAAGGCTGAATTGAAAAAGTGGCCGCAGGCCGCAAGGGATATTTTCAAAAAAGGCATCGAAAAGCTGGAACGCATGCATCCCAGCACGCCGGATTATTCAATCGTTTATAATCACCTGGACCTCATGCTTGATCTTCCCTGGAACGATTATACAGAAGATATGTATGATCTGAAGAAAGCATCCAAAGTGCTTGACAATGATCATTACGGAATGAAAAAGGTGAAGGAGCGCATTCTCGAATATCTCGCAGTGCTGAAATTAAAAGGAGATATGAAAAGCCCGATACTTTGTTTTGTCGGGCCTCCGGGAATTGGAAAAACTTCCCTTGGTCGAAGCATTGCCAATGCAATCGGCAGAAAATATGTCCGTATCAGCCTGGGTGGTCTTCACGATGAAAGCGAGATCCGCGGTCATCGCAAAACATATATCGGCGCTATGCCTGGCAGGATTCTGCAATCCCTGCGAAAGGTAAAATCTTCCAATCCGGTCATGATCCTCGACGAGATTGATAAAGTTGGATCGGATTTCCGTGGAGACCCATCCTCTGCATTGCTCGAAGTGCTTGACCCGGAACAAAACAATTCTTTTTATGATAATTATCTCGAGCTCGAATATGATTTGAGCAAAGTTTTGTTTGTTGCCACGGCAAATGACATTTCGCATATCCAGCCTGCTTTGCGCGACCGTATTGAGATTATCGACCTCAGCGGATATGCCATAGAAGAAAAAATTGAGATTGCGAAAAAACACCTTCTTCCAAAACAAAAGGAAGCGCACGGTTTGAAAGGACTGGAACTTAAGATGACAGATAAATTGCTTGGCAGGATTATTTCCGATTATACGCGGGAGAGCGGCGTTCGTGAACTGGATCGCCAACTCGCCTCCATCATGCGTTTTGAGGCAAAGGAGCTGGCAGTAAAACAAAAACTGAAGGCATCGATTACGGAAAAAGATATAGAAAAAGTGCTTGGCAAACCGAGATACAGCAATGACCTGTATAAAGTTGCCAATATGCCAGGCGTTGCCGTGGGTCTGGCCTGGACCTATGTAGGCGGAGACATATTGTTTGTTGAAACCAGCCTTAGTGAAGGAAAGGGTGAACTGAAGCTCACCGGAAACCTGGGCAATGTGATGAAAGAAAGTGCTACCACAGCGCTCACTTATTTGCAATCAAACGCAAAGAAATACGGATTGGATCCCGCAAGCTTCAATAAAAAAACGATCCATGTGCATGTGCCTGAAGGCGCCACTCCTAAAGACGGGCCCAGTGCAGGTGTTACCATGATGAGCTCCCTGGCTTCAGCTTTCACCGGCAAGCGGATCAAGCCTTATCTCGCAATGACCGGGGAGATTACACTGCGCGGGCAGGTTCTGCCTGTAGGAGGCATCAAAGAAAAAATCCTGGCTGCCAAGCGGGCAGGATTAAAGGAAATTATTCTCTGTTGGCAGAATGAGAAAGACGTCGCTGAAATTGATTCCAACTTTATCCGGGGATTAAAATTTCATTATGTTAAAACAATGCAGCAGGTTTTGGATCTGGCCCTCGTGGAGAAATAAACAGGATTAACAGGTCTTTCACATTCCGGCATTAAACCAATCAATTACCCTCATGTTATATTTAAATCAACAAAGATTTTCATGTTGGTTGTTTTAAGGGTTAAAAAAAGTTCCTCCATGTCTATGGAGGAATTCTTATTTTAGGACCTTTTCACTTCTTATTATTGATTTTTTACTTTTCCCCTCCTTGAATGCTTCCATAGGTTTCAGCCCGAGTAATGAAAACATGGCATTGTCTTCTTCGAATCCCGGATTTGGCGTTGTAAGCAATTTATCTCCGGCAAATATGGAATTTGCGCCCGCCATAAAACAAAAAGCCTGTTCGGAAATGCTCATTTCGGTTCGCCCTGCACTTAATCGCACCATGGTCTTTGGCATGAGTATGCGCGCTGTGGCAATCATGCGGACCATGTCCCAGATATCCACTTTCGGATTATTTTCCAGCGGCGTTCCTTTAATGCGAACAAGTGCATTAATGGGAACGCTGCCCGGATGCTGAGGCAGTGTAGAAAGGGTCAATAGCATTTTGATCCGATCCCCGTGAGTCTCTCCAAGGCCAACAATACCCCCGGAACAAACACTTATACCCGCTTTCCTCACATGTCCCAATGTATTGAGACGATCACTATAGGTGCGTGTACTTATGATTTCCCCATAATATTCGGGTGAGGTATCCAGGTTATGATTGTAAGCATAAAGTCCGGCATCGGCCAGCTTTTCGGCCTGGGATTCCGTTAACATCCCCAGCGTGCAACAAACCTCCATGCCCATTTCATTTACACCCTTTATCATGTCCAGCACCCTGTCGAAATCACGGTTATCCCTTATCTCGCGCCAGGCTGCACCCATGCAAAAACGGGTGGATCCGGCATCTTTTGCCTTTCTGGCATATTCCAACACTTCGCCGGTGGGCAGCAGACTGTGAACTTTTACATCAGTATGATAGCGGGCCGCCTGGGGGCAATAAGCGCAGTCCTCCGGGCAGCCCCCCGTTTTGACGGAAAGAAGAGTACAGACCTGAACTTCGGCGGTGTTGTTGTATTCGCGGTGAACCGTTGCCGCCCGGTAAACCAATTCCAGCAGAGGCAGCTCGTAAATCTCCTGGATTTCTTCTTTCGTCCAATTGTTGCGTATCATAATGTCTTTGTTTAAGGTTGAAAGGGATTACAGGTGATAACTCAGGTTTGTTTTGGGTGTAAGGGCCAGCAGGGTCTCGTAAATCAAGAGGATGGTTTGTTCTATGTCTTTTTTGTTAAGCATTTCCACCGTGGTATGCATGTATCGCAGAGGAATGGAAATCAATACGGAAGGGCATCCCTCATGGGCGTATGCAAAGGAATCGGTATCCGTGCCAGTACTTCGGGATACTGCCCTCAGCTGAACAGGAATATTTTTTTTTGCCGCCGTTTCCCGAACAAGGGATAAGAGCTTGTTGTGCACAGCGGGGCCGAATGCCAGCGAAGGTCCTTTTCCGCAGGTGATTTCTCCTTCAACAAGCTTATTAACCATCGGTGTTGCCGTATCGTGCGTGACATCCGTAATGATGGCGACATCCGGCTTGATCCGCCGTGCGATCATTTCTGCGCCACGAAGACCAACTTCTTCCTGGACCGCATTTACGATATAAAGTCCGTAGGGTAATTCTTTTTTATTTTCTTTCAGCAAACGGGCTGTTTCCGCAATCATGAATCCGCCGATGCGGTTGTCGAAAGCGCGGGCGATCAGGGAATCATAGGCCAGCTCGTCAAACCCGTCCTGATAGGTGACAACAGAGCCGGGATGGATGCCGAGGTCCTGAACTTCTTTCTTATTCCTGGCCCCGCAATCCAGGAAAAGGTTCTCGAGTTTCGGATGCACTTCCTTGGAATCAGGATTTCCCTGCCGGGTATGAATGGCGGGCCAGCCAAAAACTGCCTTTACAGGACCTTTGCTGCTATGGATTACAACACGCTGGCCGGGGGCCACCTGGTAGTCTACGCCGCCATTCCTTTTAAGATACAAGAGCCCTTCAGGGTTAATATAATTGACAAACCAGCTGATTTCATCAGCATGTGCTTCAATCACCACCCTGAAATCCGATTTGGCATTCTTTACAGCCACGGCAGAACCGTAAGGGTCTGTGAAATAGCTGTCAGTATATGGCCTGATGTATTCAATCCATTTTTTTTGCCCCTCACTCTCAAAACCAACCGGGGAAGGCGTATTGAGATATTTTTTAAGAAAAGAATAGGAATTGCCGGTGATTATGGATTTTTTCGACACGGAAGCAACAGAGGCTTTGGCCATGCAAGATAATTTGGGCCAAAAATAATCAAATTGGCAGTATCAGCATCAGGAGCCCCGAAAGCATCATCAATCCGTCGAGGACAAAATAATAGAGGTAATCCGAAAAATTTCGTTTTGCATATGGATAAAGAATAGCCAGAACAATTCCGGGAAGCAAAATAACAAGAACAGAGATCAGGGATAGTCCGGTAAAGAGCAGGCCCAGCGTAAAAATGACAAAGGCGATCAGTGAAAATATAAACAACCGGTTAACACCCTGCTCATCAAAATAGGTGATCATGCTTCGGATACCTTCTTCCTTATCATCGTCACGGTCGCGATAATCAAACAAAATACAAATGCCGTAGATCAGAAAAAAGCGGCTGGCTGCAAACAATTTCATCTGGTGATTAAAATGCTCGCCCGCAATGAATACTGGCATGATGGCCGTGACAAAGGTCCATACCATGGTCAGGAAAGTTGTTTTCCCGATTGCAACCTGCTTTAAAAATCTGAAATAAGGCAAAGGGATCTTGGGAGCCGAATAAAGGAATGTGATGAAAGTGGCAAAAAGCAGGGCCACCCAATGATGACGTAATTTGATAAAAAAGACAATAGAGCCGATAACGCCGGCAAAATAAAACAGCAGGTGCGTATTTCTATGGTCGTGCGTCCATTTTACCCGGTCGGGAGATTTTTGGGATTGCGGTGTGAGGAACCAGTGAAAATTATAACTGCAGTTACTCGCAAAAAATACAAACCAGAAAAAATCATAGGAGACGGGAAGGTGGAGCACATGGCTTGTTTGCCAGGTCATCAATACCGAACAAAGTGAAATGTATATGCTGCTGAAAAGAAAAAAGTTGAAGATTTTCCGGGGCCAGTCCAAGGTTATATTGATTAATGGAGTAGTACAATTTTACCGGTTCTCACGGTATCACTGACCCTCCCTGCAAGGTCGGTTAAAAAAAAGCGAAAATCTATTGTGTCATTCTCTCCGTTGTCAATTTGAATAAATTGCCAGTTCAGCGATACACTGAACTGCGCGCTGTTAGCATCCGGAATGGGGTTTTCTGAACTGCTTAATATGGTAAGAAAAGTATCGCTGGTTTCCTGGCTCGGATCGGCAATAGGTTTCAGATTATAACGGTGCCGGATCATGGTTAAACTATCGCCGTCTATCTTGCCGTTTTTCTGGCTGTATTGCAAGACTGCGTTGAAATTTCCATTTATCGGAACCGTGCTTGTGTAAGATTGAAGGCGCAGACTCGGGTTTGTCAGAAATTTATCCTTGCTGCAACCGAGCGTAAACAGGAATATGCAATAAATAAGGAGATGACTCGATTTCATGAAGGGGAATTGACCTTCGCAAATTAACGGATTTTCACGAAATGCTTTAGTATTGTGCCTGTTTTTAAGATTCATTGTATTTTATTTTTGGCATGCTCACATGGAAATGAACATCAACGCACCTGATTATCAATACGACAAAATCCCTGCCGGGTTGCCGAAATACTTTGAGCAGGATGCCTTTCGGATCTTTCATATCCAGGTTAAACAAAATGAATTATACAGGGAGTTTGCCCGTTCGTTTCATCCCAATTTGGAAGCCATTCCAGGTTTGGAGAAGATTCCTTTTTTGCCTGTTTCCTTTTTTAAAACACAATCAGTAAAAACAGGTTCCTTTGTTCCTGAAATGATATTCGAAAGCAGCGGCACTACAGCACAACAGGTTAGCAAACATGAAGTGGCAAGCATTGCTTTATACAGTGAGAGCGTTCTGCGGGGATTCCATTTATTTTATGGACCGGTTACAGATTATTGCATCATCGGGCTCCTTCCTTCTTACCTGGAAAGGAGCGGGTCCTCCCTCATTTTTATGGTGGACCTCCTGGTCCGTAAGAGTAACCATCCATTGAGTGGATTTTATTTATACGCTTACAAGGAATTGCATGAACTTCTCCTGCATCTGGAGAAAATGCGTCAGAAAACTTTATTGATCGGTGTAAGTTTCGCGTTGCTCGATTTTGCATCACAATTTCCAATGCATTTGCAATATACCCTGGTCATGGAAACCGGAGGCATGAAGGGCCGGCGGCAGGAATTAACCCGCATGCAATTACACGATACCCTGAAGCAGGCCCTGGGCGTTAAGGAAATCCATTCCGAATACGGAATGACAGAACTCCTGTCCCAGGCTTATTCCCCTGACGCAGGACTTTACAGGCCGGTGCCCTGGATGAAAATGCTGGTTCGAAATGAGGATGATCCGCTTGAAGTTCAATTATCAGGGGAAGGTCTCCTGAATATTATTGATCTGGCTAACCGCGATTCCTGCTCTTTTTTGGCAACAGACGATCTTGCAAAAGTTTACAGTGATGGATCTTTTGAAGTGCTGGGCAGGTTGGATAACAGCGATATCCGCGGCTGCAGTCTCCTTTCCCTTTAGTCGTAGGGTGTATCCAGCAGTCCCGTACAGGCAATCGTCGCGCCTTTCTGATTGCTTTCCATGGCCAGTTCGATGAGCCGGATCGTATTAAAGCCATGTTCCGCCTTCACCCAAAGCGGTTTCCCGTGCACCAGGGTTTCATACAGGTCAGTATAATACCACCCGAAATTTCCGGGCAGCGTCGGATATTTTTCTTTGATTGACTGGCCGTTTATTTCAGTATGGAGCAGTCCATAGTTTTCTTCGGCTTCCCTGCCCCAGTCAATTGAAACAGGGAGGGCGCCCTGTCTTAATAATGCTTCCTGGGGGTCTTCTCCATATTTCAGAAAGGTTCCCCTGGTTCCGTTAATCATATAACGCGGCCCGGGCTCACGGACAAGCATACCCGATTTCAATATGATCTTCGTAAATCCGTAGTCCAGCCAAAGCTCAAAATAATCGGTTGTTTTCGCATGTGGACGTTGCATGCGGAGGTCCGCAGTTATGGATTTTGGCAAACCAAAAAGGCAAAAAGCCTGATCAATCAGGTGTGCTCCGAGGTCATATAAAATACCCGTTCCGGGAGCTGCTTCTTCGCGCCAGGCACCCGGCCTTGATTCCGGACGGTACCGGTCGTAATGGGCTTCAAACTCCACGATCTCGCCGAGTTTTTTTTCTTTGAGCAATTGCCGTATGGTTAAGAAATCTCCCACATACCGCCTGTTTTGAAAAACACTGAGCACTTTACCGGATTGCTTTGCAATCGCCAGGAGCCTTTTCCCTTCTTCGGATGTAATCGTGAAGGGCTTTTCCAATACCACATGCTTTCCCGCCTGAAGTGCTTTGGACGTGTATTCAAAATGGGTATCGTTAGGTGTTGTGATGACCACCAACTCCAATGAAGGGTCGGCAAGCATTTCATCCATGCTTCTTTCCAGCCGGACCTCAGGATATTTTTCTTTGGCCGTATCCGCATGCCTTTGTAATATGCTCAGCAACTGATATTGAGGGTTGGTGGTAATAAATGGAAGATGCATGACCTGTGCCGCTATTCCGTATCCGACTACCCCTGTTTTCATAAAAACTGTTTGCTGTCCGCGAAGATAAGCCGGGGAAAAGCAGAAAGGATTGGATGAAGTAAGAATTTCAAGATGTGGACTTTGAGCTCCCGAAATGTAGGGGTCTTTCAAATGATTTCATCAGGCTGACAGCATGTGCGGATCAGTAAGACCTGCCTGAAATTGGGGTATTTTCAGAAAAAACTGCTGGAGACAAACAAATCTGCTGATTTCCATGTTAGGGTGACAGGACCAATATTTGATCGTGTCCGGGAACCGGCATTAATAATTCAGGCTTGAATCCGGGAATTATCTCTGTTTTAAATTTAAAAACCTGAAATTACGTCTTCAAATAAAAATGGGATATTTATAAACAAAAAAAATAAATATGAAAATGGTAAAACACTTCCTGGCCTTTATCCTTCCGCTATGCGCGTTCACCGGGATCAGGGCACAAACCGCAGATGACATCATCAATAAACATCTTGATGCCATCGGAGGAAAAGATAAAATCGCCCAGTTAAATTCAATCCGCATGGACAATACCGTGGATGCGATGGGTAATGAAGGCCCCAGCACGATTACAATTCTTAACAGCAAGGGGTACCGGCTGGAGACTGAAATCAATGGTTCGAAAATCATTCAGGTATTCACCGATAAAGGAGGCTGGTCTGTTAATCCCATGATGGGCGCTACAACGCCTCAACCTTTACCGGATGAAATGTACAAACAAGGGAAGGAACAGATTGATCTGCAGGGCGCACTGTTCAATTACGCGCAAAAAGGCAATAAAGTTGAGCTTGAGGGTAAAGCTGCTGGCGCTTATAAGCTGAAATTAACCAGTCCGGATTCTGTGGAAACTACTTATTACATTGATTCGGCTACTTATTTTATAACAAAAGTTAGCAGGACGGCCATGATGATGGGCCAAAGCATGGAAGTTTCAAGTACATTTTCTGATTTCAGAAAAACTGATTTCGGAATTGTATATCCATATAATATTGAAATTAGTTACGGTGACCAGTTTAGCATCACTTCGAAAGTGAACAAGATCCAGATAAATATTGATGTGGATCCGAAAATTTTTGACATGCCGAAAACCTAGTATTTTTTAAGTCATTGTCTAGCGCATACAACAGCGCAGGTCCTGCGTATCTGTGATAATATGCGTGACCACACCCCAGACCTGCATATCCATGTCTGCCGTGATGCGGATCTCGGGATATTTGGAATTTGCCGGAACGAGCCAGCAACTGTGATCATTTTTTTTGAAAAACTTGACAGTGAATTCTCCGTTCAGCAGGGCAACGACAATATTACCATTCACCGGAACCAGGGACCGGTCTACGATCAGCCTGGCGCGCGGCGGAATAAAAGCTCCCATCATGGAATCACCACTGGATTCTACCAGAAAAGTAGAGCCCGGGTGCCGGATGAGCTGCAGGGTCAGGTCGACTTTTTCTTCCGGGTAATCCACAGCCGGAACGGGAAAACCTGCCGGTACAGCGGCTTCGCAGTATAATAATTCCATCCGCAAGTATACTAAATTTATTAGTAATTACCCATTAAATATTATGGGATTTATGAAAAAAGACAAAGGATTGCAACATTCATTTCTCCTTTCTGTCTTTACCAAAGCAAACTTTTGACTTTCCGAAACTGAACGTCGGGTGTTCTGAAAGCGGACAATCCGGCTTTTTTATTTTGATTTATTTAACTGATTTACAGGACCTAATAAAGATGGCATTTGTTTGGATCGATAATCCGTGCCCTATCACTTAAACTTCTCAGCCCATGTTTAAAACAAATCTGAAAATTGCCTGGCGCAATCTGTGGAAAGACCGGCAGTTTACCTTTTTGAATCTTATCGGCCTGTCTACCGGACTTGCCTGCACGCTGCTGATCTATCTCTGGGTGAATGATGAAATGAGTTTTGATAAGTTTCATGAAAAAGACGGCCAGCTTTATCAATTGATGGAAAACCGGAAATCTGGCGGCCAGGTGAGCATTTCGGATGAGTCTTCTGGCATGCTGGGTGAAACGGTTGCCGCACAGATGCCTGAAGTTGAGTATGCCGCTGCGGTAGCTCCGGCGGCCTGGTTTCAAAAATTTACACTTACGGTTGGAGATAAAAATATTAAGGCCGTCGGCCAATACGTTGGAAAAGATTATTTCAATATTTTTTCTTTTAAACTTCTTGAAGGAGAAAAAAATAAGGTGCTGGCTGACAAAAACTCCATCGTGCTATCCGAAGACCTTGCGAAAAGGCTGTTTAATACCACGGAAAATATTATCGGGAAACCGGTTCAATTTCAGCAAAACCAGATTTTTTTTGTAAGCGGTGTTTTTGAAAATATTCCCTATCATTCTACCGAGCAATTCGATTTCCTGTTATCATTCGAATATTATAAGGATATCCAGCGCTGGGTCACAACCTGGAACAATACCGGACCGCATAATTATATTATCTTAAAAAAAGGGACCAATATAGATGCATTCAATAAAAGAATTGCAAATGTAGTTACCCAGAATGGCGGGGACACCACGAGATCTGCATTTGCCTTTCATTATTCGGATAACTACCTGCACAACACATTCATTCATGGAGCACGCCTCGGGGGAAGAATAGAATATGTAAGGTTGTTTTCCATCATTGCTATTTTTATCCTTGCCATTGCCTGTATTAATTTTATGAATTTGTCTACGGCTAAGGCGGCGAGGAGATTGAAAGAAGTGGGCATTAAAAAAGTAGTCGGGGCAGGGCGGAGCCAGCTGATTTTTCAATTCCTGAGCGAGTCTATGCTGCTGACTTTATTCGCTGTTTTCCTGGCACTGACTTTCGTTTGGCTTTTACTGCCTGCCTTTAATGAGCTGACAGGAAAACAAATCCAGTTCCCTTTTGAACCAAAGCTGGTTTCAGGCATTCTTGCTATTACCCTGTTCACCGGATTTTTCGCTGGCAGCTATCCGGCATTATATCTTTCCGGTTTCAATCCCGTATCCGTACTGAAAGGCAAACTCCGCAATTCCCTTGGTGAGGTCTGGGCGAGGAAAGGCCTGGTCATCTTTCAATTTGCACTTTCAATCGTATTGATCGTGGGTGTGCTGGTGGTTTACAAACAAATCAGGTATATACAAACTACAGATCTCGGTTACAACAAGGATAATATTGTTCGTTTTGATGCCGAAGGGAAGATTTCAGGTACGGAAGATATTTTTATTGCCGGGTTGAAAAAAATTCCGGGAGTAATTAATGCATCCTTCACTTTCCACAATATGGTAGGTCGTAATTATGGAGGAAATGGTATGGCCTGGGAAGGAAAAAATCCGAATGAATCTGTTTATTTTGAAGGCCTCGGCGGAGGTTATGATTTTATAGAAACAATGGATATGACGATGGTGGCAGGCAGGAGTTTTTCGAAGAAATATGGGGATGAATCCTCAAAAATTATTTTGAATGAAGCAGCTATCCGGGTGATGGGTCTGAAAAATCCGGTCGGCAAAAATGTGAAATTATTCGATGAGACCAGGCAAATTGTCGGGATAGTAAAAGACTTTCATTATGAATCCCTGCACGAAACAGTGAAGCCACTATACATGATATTGCTGACTCCGAGTGTAGGTCCATGGAATAAGATCATGGCCAGGATACGGGCAGGCGAGGAAAAGGAAACCATGGAACGCATACGGCAATATTATGAATCCTATAATCCTGGTTTTCCGTTCGATTACCATTTCCTGGATGAAGCCTATCAGAAATTATATTCATCGGAAATACGCGTGAGCATTTTATCGAGGTATTTTGCCGGACTGGCCATTCTTATATCCTGCCTCGGCCTTTTTGGTTTGGCGGCATTCACTGCGCAAAAAAGACAAAAGGAAATCGGGATTCGCAAAGTGGTGGGCGCTTCGGTGCCGGATCTGGTGCTGATGTTATCCGGAGATTTTTTCAGAATGATCCTGATTGCCATATTGATTGCTTTTCCCTTCTCATGGTGGGCAATGAATCACTGGCTGGATAGTTTTGCCTACCGTATACAACTAAATGCGTTTGTATTTTTGGTAGCAGGCACATCAGTAATCCTGATAACGCTCATAACCATCAGCTTTCAATCAGTCAAAGCTGCATTTGCAAATCCGATAAACAGCCTGCGTTCAGAATGATTGATGACCGGGGAAGGAAGTTTGAGAACTGAGCAATCCTGCTCAGTAGCGGTAGCATATGGCATTAATATTCATCCCCGCGCCTATGGAAGCGAATAACAGGGTGTCTCCCGGATTCAGTTCGTGTGGTGGAAGCTGATGTTTACGCACCAGATCAAACAGGGTAGGAATTGTGGCGACAGAACTGTTGCCCAGCCAGCCGATACTCATAGGCATAATATTCGCCGGAGGTTCATCGATTTCATAAAGCTGGTACAATCTTTTTATGATGGCTTCATCCATTTTTTCGTTTGCCTGATGAATAAATATTTTCTTTAGCTCCCGGATGGGCACGCTACTTTTTTCCAGGCATAATTTCATTGCTGCGGGAACCTGCCTGATCGCAAATTCATAAACCTTTCGTCCTTTCATTTTCAAATACCGGATATGGGGGTTACTACCCGGGTAATAAGACATTCCCATATTGATGAAATCCACTTCTTCCATTGCATAAGTCTCTGCGGTGTAACCCAATATACCGGATGAACCGGCTTCTCCATCCTGCTGTTCCATCACCACGGCACCGGCCCCGTCACTGAAGATCATACTATCCCGGTCATACATGTCGATTACCCTGGACAAAGCTTCTGTACCAATGACCAGGGTTTTTTTTGCAAGGCCTGCCTTTATATAGGCGTCGGATTGGATAAGCCCCTGCAACCAGCCGGGGCAACCGAATAAAACATCGTATGCAACACAATTGGGATTGCGGATTCCTAATGCATTTTTTATCAGGCTTGCCAGGGAAGGCACGGCCGCGGTCTGAAAGGTACCCGTGATTACATTTCCAAAATTATGGGCCACAATTAACTGGTCAATGGTTTCAGGGTCCACGCAACTGTCCTGCAGCGCCAATTTGGCTGATTCATAACCTAAATCAGAAGCATTCAGATCACTGGTTGTATAACGTCTTTCTTCTATGCCGGTGATTTTCTTAAACTTGCTGACTACTTCATCCGGTTCGGTATGAAGCGGGGTGCCGCCGGAGGAATAAAAAACATGTTTTGCGAAATCCTGATTTGTCTGGACGAATGGCGGAATATAGGAACCGGAACCTGTAATAACTGAATGAAGCATAATGAATCCGGCGGTTAAAAATTAAAGGAGGTTGCGGCATTAAAGATAAATAAAATTGGCAGCAAACTGATTAATCACGGCGGCAGGGATTGTTCAGAAAATGCTGTATTTTGGGAAATGGGTTTTTGGGGGAGGCTATGGCAAAGAAGGGGCCTTGGGCTAAAGCAGGAAATGCTTGTTCTTTATTTTGCCGTCCGGGACAGGAACACACCGGTGGTGGCAAAACTGCCTGCACTTCTTTCCCTGATTTACCTGCTTAGTCCCATTGACCTCATCCCCGATTTTATCCCGTTTATTGGTTACCTGGATGATCTTATCATTGTTCCCCTTTTACTCCATCTTTCTTTTATCCTGTTGCCAGCATCCATAGTTGCTTCCAGCCGCCTAAAAGCACAGAGCCAACTCAAAAAGATCCGGATCGTCCTGATCTTATTGTGTGTCGTGCTGGTAATGATTATGGCTGGTATTTTTTTTCTGGGAAAAGAGCTTTTCCGGTAGTTCAGCTGAAAGCACGGGTAATGAAGCAGGTTTCATCCCATGCACTCAAAAAGAAGCTAATTCCGAATTGGCAGACGATTTTTCCTTCTTTTGCTTCGGTTCTTTCTTTGGAACCACCGTAATAGCTTCTTTAGCAAGCGAGCTTGTCAGGATCTTACCAGCTTTACGGAGCTTTTTGTTAAATTTTTTTTCACTGATCTTCTTGTGATACTCCTTAAGGGATTCAGCCAACTTGCCCTGGACTTCCTTCAGCATTGTTTTTTTCAGGGACTTCTGACTATGTTGTTTTACCTTCTTTGCCATGGCTGCAATTTTTATAATTTATGTGTTTAAATAAAGGTAACGCGGATTTTATTCTGTCCGTGTTAAGATTTTAGGGTCTGGTCCTTTATCGCCGGATGCCCCTGCCCAATCAGCTCTTAATTAAGGTATTATAATCGTATAATGGGAAGAATCTGCTTCTTTATCGCAGAAATCGGCCCCTTTGTCGCATGAAGCCTGCAGCTTTTCATTATAATCCTACATTGGGTCCGATTTCATCTGCATGAATAAAAAATGGTATAATTCGAGGGGCGCTGTTATTTCCTTTCATATACTGGCCTGGCTGATTTTATTTTCGCTGCCGGCCCTTTTCCACCGTGAAAATGATCAGCCCCGGGTGAATTGGAAGGGTATGACTTCCATCAGATCCCTTGCATTCGACATCTTTTTTATTTCTCTTTTCTATCTGAATTCCTTCCTGCTTATCCCTCGTTTGCTGAACCGCAAAAAAATCGGGGCCTATATCCTGATCATTGTTGTACTGTTTGTGGCCGTTTTAATCATACTGTCGCAAATTCCCCAGGAAACCGGGCAAAGAGGCTTTCACCGGGAATCTTTCTTTCTCATTTTTCCTTACTTGTTTATATGGGCAATGAGTACGGCTTACCGGTTTTTTTCTGACCAGGTGAAAACGGAACAGTTGCTCAAGGAGCGGGAAAATGAGAACCTTAAAACGGAATTGTCTTTTCTAAGGTCCCAGGTAAGCCCTCATTTTTTGTTCAATGTGCTTAACAATATGGTAGCCATGGCGAGATTAAAATCAGACATGCTGGAGCCCTCCCTGATCCGCCTCTCGGGTCTGATGCGTTATATGCTATATGAATCAGATGAAGCCAAGGTTCCCCTTTCCAGGGAAGTGGAATACGTGCACAGTTATATTGAGTTACAGAAAGTACGGTACGCGAAATCACTGACCATACTAACGGACATGGATGCGGGGGGAAACCAACTCATTGAACCTATGCTGTTGATCCCATTTATTGAAAATGCTTTTAAACACGGAACCGGGATCATACAAGATCCGGTGATTGAAATTTCGCTTAAGTGTACTGACGGGTTGTTGGATTTCCGGGTCAGGAACAAATTTGTTTCGGGTACGGAAGAGATCAAGGACCGGGTCTCGGGCATAGGTTTGGCCAATGTCATCCGGCGCCTGAACTTATTATACGCTCAAAAACATATAATCAGTATAGATAAAGAAAATGGATGGTTCACTGTTTCTTTGCAAATTAAACTGCACGCTTCATGAATGTTATGGCAGTAGATGATGAACCGCTCGCGCTGGCATTGCTGGAAGACAATATCCGGCAAATGCCCGCTTTCCGGTTGATGGCTTCCTGCAGTAATGCGATTGAGGCCCTGGCCATATTGTCCAAACAGGAGGTAGACCTGATCTTTCTGGATATCCAGATGCCGGGACTCACCGGCCTGCAATTTCTCCAGTCGCTTTCTGTGAGACCCATGGTCATACTCATCACAGCATATGAAAAATATGCGCTGGAAGGATTTAATCTGGACGTAATTGATTACCTCGTTAAACCGGTTCCTCTGGAAAGGTTTTTGAAAGCATGCCATAAGGCACAGGATTTTTTCAAACTGAAGAACAATTCTTTTTCAACGGAACAGCCTGATTATTTTTTTGTTAACGCAGAATATGGGTTGATAAAAATTGTCATTGCAGATATCGTTATGATTGAAGGTTTGAAGGATTATCTGAAGATCCATTTAGCAGATGGCAAGCCCCCCGTCATTCGAATGAGCCTGAAAGCCATTGAAGAAAAACTTCCGTCCAACAAGTTTTTCCGCATTCATAAATCCTATATCGTGGCTATTGCCCATATTACATCCATCCGAAAAAATTCCGTTTTTCTGGGCGGGCAGGAGCTGCCCTTGAGTGATCATTATAAGGACGACCTCCTCCGGGTAATCGGCCAGGGAAACAAAGGATAAGGATTTGGTCGCAGGAAATTGACCACTCGTCTCAATTCCGGTTTCGGTTAAGATTGCCAAAGTAGCTTTGCCTAATAATACCAAACACATTTTATGAAAAAAGTTTTGCTGTTTATCTTTTCCCTGGTCGGTTTTCTTGCTGTGCAGGCCCAGTTCCCAGGCGGAGGAGGCAAAGTTCCCAATATGGGGCATATTTATGGAAAGATCATAGATAGTGCGGGGCACCCGGTAGGCGAGGCTACCGTGATCGTTCTTCAGAATAAAATGGACTCTGTTTCTAAAAAGAGAAAGTTTGTTTTGCTCAAGGGACTTAGTACCACAGCGAACGGGGATTTCGATTTTGAAGACCTTCCCATGTTCGGCGGCCTGAAACTCAAGATCTCTGCATCCGGATTTAAGCCCTATGAGCAAATGGTTGTTTTTCAGATGAGAATGCCAGCGGGAGGAGCACCCCGAACAACAACCACAGATCCTTCACAGGCCATGAGTGCGATTGGCAATGCCATCAACGGATTCGACAGGGATCTCGGTAATATTAAACTCCAAATAGACGTAAAACAGCTCGAGTCAGTGACTGTTACCGCTTCCGCTCCCACCCTGAAGATGGATATAGATAAGAAAACCTATAATGTGGAGAAAGATATTGTGAATGCAGGCGGCACTGCCCTGGATGTAATGAAAAATGTACCGTCGGTGAATGTGGACATAGATGGCAACGTGACCCTCCGTAACAGTACGCCACAGATTTATATTGACGGGCGGCCCACTACGTTGACGCTGGACCAGATTCCCGCCGATGCGATCGAAAGTGTAGAAGTGATCACCAATCCATCTGCGAAATACGATGCTTCGGGCGGCGGCGCCGGCATCCTGAATATTATCCTGAAAAAGAATCGCAAAACCGGATACAACGGAAACGCAAGAGTTGGCGTGGACAGCCGGGGAGGTGTCAACGGCGGATTGAACTTCAATCTTCGCCAGAACAAATTCAATTTTACTGCCGCGGGATTTGTTAACCAGAATCGCGGCGTAACCACAGGACTAACCGACAGAACTAATTATACTGATACGGTAACTACCATTCACCAAACCAATTACGACAAGAACAAAGGCGGGTTTGCCTTTGGCAGTATTGGATTTGATTATTTCATGACTCCACGTACTACTTTTTCCTTAACAGGTATCAAGGTGCATGGAGAATTTAAACCATACGAACTTCTGAACATCCAGAATAATATCGATTATCCGAGTGGTACCGGTACTTTTTACAGTGACCGTACGTCCAATACCAACAGAATATTTAATGCGGACGGATTCCAGTTTGCTTTCAAACATCTCTTTCCGAGGGAGGGTGAGAACATCACGGCGGACGTGAATTATTTTTCTGGCGTGAATCAGAACGATGCATTATACGTTACAGACTATTTTGCAGGCAATCCCGGTTCTCCCGTAGCGCATTTTTCACAGCAGATGGTAAACGGGAGCGGGAACAATAAATTTTTTACCGCACAAACGGACTATGTGCATCCCTTTAACGCAAAAACCAAGCTGGAAGCAGGTTTGCGTATGAACAGCCAGCAGCTGGTAAGCAATACTTTCAATTATTACGACACCCTGGGGGATAATAATTTCTATTTAGTGCCCGCGGCATCCACAAATTATTCAAATACGAATAATGTATATGCGGGTTATTTTTCTTTCACCAGTGCGATTAAGGACTTCGGTTACCAGGTCGGATTACGTGGAGAAAGCTCAAACTATACCGGACAACTTTTTAATACCAAACAACAATTTGGCAATTCCTATCCGCTCAGTCTTTTCCCTTCTGTTTTTCTTAGCCAGAAACTAAAGAACAAGCAGGAATTGCAAATTAGTTATACACGAAGGATCAACCGGCCGAATTTCTTTCAGCTGATTCCCTATACGAATTATACGGATAGCCTGAATATTACAAGAGGCAATCCGAATCTGGTTCCCCAGTTTACCAATTCGCTGGAAATGTCGTATATGAAAACCTTTAAGGGGAATAACACATTTTTGGCTTCCGTATATTACAAACGGACGAATAATCTCATCACAAGTTTCCTGGATACATTTACCAATGCCATTTCCGGAAAAAATGATCTCGTCAATACCTATATCAATGCCAGTTATAGTCAGACCGCAGGTGCGGAACTAACATCTGTGAATAATATAACCAGATGGTGGGACCTCACATCCAATATCAATTTGTACAATTCGAAGATCAATACCAGCAATGTTACCGCTTCTCAAAATGCTTTATGGAGCTGGTTTGGAAAGCTGAACAGTAATTTTAAACTTCCGGCCAAATTTAAATTACAGATTACAGGGATGTACCAATCCAAAACGAATCTGCCCGTGAATACAGGAGGCGGCGGCATGGGAGGACCTCCTGGCTTGGGTGGTGCACAAAGTGCTTCGCAGGGATATATCGCATCTTTCTGGGCCGTGGATGCTGCGGTAAGCAGGAGTTTTTTCAAAGCTGATGCCGCCACCCTTAGTGTTTCCATAGGTGATATATTCAGGACAAAGCATTCGGATCAACATTCTTCGAGCCAGTTCTTTGTCCAGGATTACAACCGTATCCGCGATCCGGACCTGGTTCGGGTTAACTTTTCCTACCGCTTTGGAAAAATGGATGTTTCCCTTTTCAAAAGAAAGAATATGAATTCCTCAGGCTCACAGGATGCCATGCAGGGTATGCAATAATTTTTTCTAAAAATTTTAAACAACTGCACGCAATATGAAATTGCTTTATCTCGCTGCTTCTGCTGTTTTGTTGCAGACTTCAGCCCACGCTCAGGAGAACCCACCCCAATTGGGTAAACAATCAGTAAAACAGGTAGTCGCCGCCATGACCCTGGAAGAGAAAGCCAGACTGGTGGTAGGCATGGGATTTAGAATGCCAGGAGCCGGCGCAGCAAGAAGATCGACGGGTACCAGAGCTTCTACCGGAAATGATTCCTCGAAAAGCAGTGGAGGTTTTACGTTGCCGCCAATGGATCCTGAATCGTCCAGTCTTCCCGAAAAGGTTCCAGGTGCAGCGGGAAGAACGCATGCGATAGCGAGGTTGGGGATTCCCAGCATAACTGTTTCTGATGGCCCGGCGGGGGTTCGCATTGATCCGTTTAGAAACGGTGACAGTTCCAGGTCATACTATGCAACAGCATTTCCCGTGGGCACTTTACTGGCTTCCTCATGGGATACAGCGCTTGTTGAAAAAGTAGGTGGAGCATTTGGAAGTGAAATACGTGATTACGGAATCGATATTATCCTGGGCCCTGCAATGAACATACACCGCAATCCACTCGGTGGAAGGAATTTTGAATATTACTCGGAAGATCCGCTGATTTCCGGAAAGATTGCCTCCGCGATGGTAAGGGGCATTCAATCCAAGGGCGTTGGAACCTCCATCAAACACTTCGCGGCAAATAACCCGGAAACGAACCGGAATCAGATCAATACCATCGTTAGTGAACGGGCGCTCAGGGAAATTTACCTGCGCGGGTTTGAAATTGCTGTTGAGCAATCTGATCCCTGGACCGTAATGAGTTCCTATAATAAACTCAACGGGCCATATACATCCGAAAACCCTGATCTGATCACTACAATTCTGCGGAAGGAGTGGGGATTTAAAGGTATGGTGATGAGCGACTGGTTCGGAGGGAAGGATCCGGTGGCACAAATGAAAGCTGGCAACGATCTCCTGATGCCCGGAACTCCAGCCCAATCCAAAGCGATCGTCGATGCTGTTAAAGCGGGAAAGCTGGATGAGCATATGCTCGACAGAAATGTGGAAAGAATCCTGGATATTATCCTGCTTTCTCCCTCGTTCAAAAATTATCAGGCTTCCGGAAAGCCCGACCTGGCCGATGATGCGCAGGTATCCCGCAACAGCGCAGCCGAAGGAATGGTATTGCTCAAAAATGAAAACAGCTTGCCACTCGGCGCAGGGAAAAAGATTGCTCTCTTTGGAAATACATCCTACACGCTTATTGCAGGTGGAACCGGAAGCGGCAATGTAAATAAAGCCTATACGATTTCTTTGAAAGACGGACTCGGGAAAGCAGGATTTGTCCTGGATGGCGCCCTAACCAACAATTATGAAAATTATATTTCGGAGGAAAACGCGAAAAAACCCAAAGCAAGATCTTTTTTTATGCTACCACCACCTATACCTGAAATGAAGCCTGACGCGGCTACCATCGCTGGCGAGGCAGAATCATCCGATATTGCGATTTTTACAATTGGAAGAAATGCCGGCGAAGGAGCTGACCGGAAAATAGAAAACGATTTTAATCTTTCCGATGAAGAAAGAGCCATGCTCAAAGAGATATCTGATGCGTTTCATGCCAAAGGCAAGAAACTGATCGTCGTCCTTAATATTGGCGGTGTAATTGAAACAGATAGCTGGCGTGGTTTGGCCGATGGTATCCTGCTGGCCTGGCAGCCGGGGATGGAAGGTGGCAATGCCATTACCGATGTACTTAGCGGCACCGTAAATCCTTCCGGTAAACTAGCTACCAGTTTTCCCCTCAAATATGAAGACGTGCCTTCGGCAAAAAATTTTCCGGGCCATGAACTGGAACCACGGACCGCCGCAAATACCCGATCTTTTGGAGGGCGGGCCGCAGAAGTGACTTACGAAGAGGGGATCTATGTGGGCTACCGCTATTTCAATACATTTCATGTCAAAACAGCTTATCCTTTTGGCTTTGGGATGTCCTACACTCAATTCGGGTACAGCGATCTTGTATTAAGCAGCGGTACATTCAAAAATAAACTGCAGGTTTCAGTAAAGCTGACAAATACAGGCAAAATGCCGGGCAAGGAAGTAGTTGAATTGTATCTCTCTGCTCCTGCCAAGCAAATGGATAAGCCACAGGAAGAGTTGAAGGGATTTGCCAAAACGCGTTTGTTAGAACCCGGACAATCCCAAACCCTGCAGATCACACTGGATGAAAATGCACTGGCTTCTTTCGACACGCGACAGACACGCTGGGTTGCAGAACCAGGCACCTACCATGTGAAAATAGGTTCTTCATCAGAAGATATCAAACTTACAAAAGACTTTACCCTCGCCAAAGAATTGGACTTGCCCAAGCTAAACAAGGTGCTGGTTCCGGAAGTGGAAATTAAGGAGATGAGGCCGGAGTAAAGTAAAAATTAAAAATTAAAAAGTGGAGCGCTTATTTGGGATGCTTTTTACTTCGCGCTCTACTTTTTAATTTTTAATTTTTAATTTTTACTTTCTTTCCCTTACCAGAACTTAACGTACAAAGCCGCAAGCAGCAGCAGGATGATAACGATCAACGCTGTGATGTGCGGTTTTAGTTTAAACATGCTCTTATCGAGTTCGAAAGCTTTAGGATTTATTTTGGGTCCGGCCAGACTAACGATGACCATTATGGCAATAGTAAAAAAGAATGATAGTCCCATGCAAATCAGGAATGGGATTTCATATCCTCCATGGCCATTTGGGAAGGCTGTATAAAACCAGGTTTCATTTCCAAATACGGCCGGTGCCTTTTCGTTAAAAAAGTAGCAGAGAACAAGGCCGGTAATCACACCGACAACAGCTGCGGTTCCTGTGGTTCTTTTCCAGAACATACCCAGGATGAACATGGCAAAGACTCCCGGGCTGATAAATCCCGTATATTTCTGAATATAAGTAAAGCCTCCTTCGCTGCTGATACCGAGAACATCTTTCCAGGTAAACAGAATCGCGACGATCATTGCTGAAAGTGCAACGATTCTGCCCGTCCAGACCAGTCTGGTTTCGGTCGCTTCCTTATTGATATATTTTCTATAAATGTCAAGCGTGTAAATGGTGGAAATGCTGTTCACTTTTCCCGCCAGTGATGCAACAATGGCCGCGGTTAAAGCTGCGATGGATAATCCCTTGAGTCCGGCAGGCAGAAAACCGAGCACAGCGGAATAAGCATCATCCATTTTGTTTAACGGGTGAAGATTCCCTTGTTTTACCAATACGTAGGCCGCAATTCCGGGCAGCATCACGATCAGGGGCATGATCAGTTTAAGAAGTGCTGCAAATAGTAAACCGGTTCTTGCCGTGTTCAAATTGGCTCCGAGGGCCCTCTGGGTGATGTACTGGTTACAACCCCAGTAATTCAGGTTTACGATCCATTGACCAGCAGCATACATGAGTATTCCCGGCAGGATCAGGTATTTGTCTATATCCAGTTGTGAGGCATCGGGTGTTGGCTTTTTAAAAATCATATGAAAGTGTTCAGGAGCTATCTTCATCATGGTGGAAAATCCATTCATTATGCCCGTGCCCCCGCCAATTTTATTCAACGCAAAATAGGAAGTGGCAAGACCTCCGATAATCAGCACGGTTACCTGGATTACGTCCGTAAAGCCGATCACCTTCATTCCGCCGAGTGTAATAAAAATTGCAAAAACGGCCAATGCGATCATCACGATGTGCAGGTAATCCGTTCCGTCATTGGGCAGCAGTCCACGGATAGCAATTGCCCCCAGGTACAGAATAGATGTCAGGTTCACGAAAATATATATGAACAGCCACAGAATGGCCATGATCATAGCCACAGTTTCATTATACCGCGTTTTCAGGAACTGCGGCATGGTATAGATCTTGTTTTTAAGATAGATCGGCATAAACCAGACTGCGATAATAATCAGGGCGACGGCTGCAATCCATTCATAAGCGGATACAGCGATACCCACAAAAAACCCATTGCCGCTCATCCCGATAAATTGTTCGGCCGAAATATTGGAAGCAATTAGGGAAGCGCCTATCGCATACCAGGTGAGGGTTCCTTCAGCAAGAAAAAATGCTTTTGAATCGTGTTCTTTACTTTTCCTTCTTTTATAAATCCAGTATCCATAGGAGCCGACGAGGATCAGGTACATCAGGAAAACCAGGTAGTCTTTAGAAACGAGTTGATTGTTCATGATTTGGCAATCGTAAAGTGAATTGAAATTTTACATTTTTAAAATTGATCAGGATCTCAGCTGATAATATGCATCATTCCACCGCAGTTCATTTTTGAATTGATAAATATCTGTATTCTTTCCAATGACCACAAACTCAATTCCTGCCATGGATGCAAAATCCTCCATGCACTCAGTAGAGAGGTTCTGACTGTAACAGGTGTGATGGGCTCCGCCGGCAAGTATCCAGGCCGTACAGCCTCTTTTCAAATCCGGATAGGGTTTCCAGAGCACACGTGCAACGGGTAATTTAGGCAGACTCTGAACAGGGCTGACCGCATTCACTTCATTCACTAGCATGCGAAAGCGGTTACCCATATCTACAATCGAAACATTTAGCGCCTGTCCTGCTCCGCTGTTGAATACCAGCCTCACCGGATCTTCCTTACCTCCAATGCCCAGCGGATGAATCTCACAGGAGGGTTTACCTGTTGCAATGGATTCACAGATCTCCAGCATATGAGCACCCAATACCAGTTCATTATCCGGATTGAAATGATAGGTGTAATCTTCCATGAAAGAATTTCCACCACCCAATCCGGTAGCCATCGTTTTCATTGCGCGAACAAGGGCTGCTGTTTTCCAGTCGCCTTCTGCGCCAAAACCATAACCTGCATTCATCAGTCTTTGTGCACCGATGCCGGGCAATTGCTTCAATCCATGCAGGTCCTCGAATGTGTCAGTGAATCCCTTAAATTTTCCCTGCTCAAGAAAATGTTTCAGGCCGAGCTCTATTCTCGCAGCGTCGCGAAGGGAGCCATGACGGGGATTTCCTTTTTTCAAATCTTCCGACATGCTGTACTGATCCTGATAGATTCTGGTAAGATCATCAACTTCTTTTTCCTTCACTTCATTGATCATCAGCACGAGGTCGCCCACACCATGGGTATTTACGGAATACCCGAATTTGTATTCCGCTTCTACCTTATCCCCTTCTGTTACAGAAACCTGCCGCATATTGTCCCCAAATCGTACAAATCTCGCTCCCTGCCAGTCATGCCAACCCGCAGCAGCGCGCGTCCAGTCAGCGATTTTCGCAATCACCTCTTTATCCTCCCAATGGCCTGTGACTACCTTGCGATTGATTCGCATTCTGCTGAGGATAAATCCAAATTCCCGGTCGCCGTGGGCTGACTGGTTCAGGTTCATGAAATCCATGTCGATTTCATTCCAGGGGATATCGCGGTTAAACTGAGTATGCAAATGGAGCAGGGGCTTATGCAATATTTTTAACCCGTTGATCCACATTTTCGCCGGTGAAAAAGTATGCATCCAGGTGATAACGCCTATGCATCCCGGGCTGTTATTTGCTTCCGCACAGGCCTTACCGATCTCTTCCGGGGTCTTGACCACGGGCTTAAATGTCACGGTGACGGGTACTAGTTTATTGTCGTTTAATGAACGGGCTATGGTTGCCGCGTGCAGATCCACTTTCTTCAGGGTTTCTTCGCCATATAAATGCTGACTCCCGGTCAGAAACCATATTTCCAGCTTTTTAAGATCTGACATAAAAGGGTTTTACTTGATTATTGACCATAGTAAGAGTCTGGTCCGTGTTTTCTTTCAAAATGTTTTTTGATCAGCGATTCCTTAAGTGGCAGGGCATCCGGATTTATTTGTTCGGTCAGCAGGGCCATTTGCGATATAGATTCGAGTACCGCGCTATTGTACACAGCCTTCGCGGCATTCGGTCCCCAGGTGAATGGCGCATGGTTTCCGACCAGGATCATTTCCACCTCTTCGTAATCCAGATTTTTTTCTTTGAGGTGATTGATGATCTGAAACCCTGTCTGCTGTTCATATTCGCCTCTGATCATTTCATCAGACATGGGCGGAACACAGGGAATAAAACCGGAATGATGATCCGCATGGGTGGTACCGTAAATCGGAATATCCCTCAGCGCCTGGGCCCAGGCCGTTGCGTAAACGGAATGGGTATGTACGATCGCTCCAATTTTTTTCCAATGACTATACAATACCGCATGGGTGCGCGTATCGGAAGAAGGACGCAGCCCTCCTTCTACTTTGTTTCCTTCGAAATCCACAATAACCATTTTTTCAGGACTCAATTCAGCATAAGGGACGCCACTGGGTTTGATGGCAAATACGGCCGAGCTGCGGTCCACCACGCTTACGTTCCCAAACGTAAAAATCACGAGTCCGAGTTCGGGCAGCTGCCGGTTTGCTTCAAAAGCCTCTTCCCTGATGGTTTTATAATTTGTCATGCTGATGGAATGGTAGTTTTTCAATGACTTCGCCGAGTCTTTTATAATCCGAATATCTTTTTTCATAGATGGCAGATCTGGATCTATCTGGATGATAATTTGCATCGAAGCCCTGTCCCATGGCTTTCATGGCTTCTTCCACCCGCTGATAAATGCCTGCTGCTGTTGCCGCAAACATAGCGGCACCAAGTGCACAGGTTTGTTCTGAGCGATGTATCCGGATGGGCATGTTAATGACATCGCTCATCATCTGCATGATGAATGGTGATTTTTTAGCAACACCTCCCAGGCCGATCAGCCCCTTTACCGGAATTCCCTCGCTCACGAATCTTTCCACTATCGCGCGGGCGCCAAAACAGGTGGCTTCTGCGACTGCCCTGAAAATTTCAGGAGCATTACTGGCAAGACTTCGCGCGCTGATCGTACCTCTTAATTCCTGATTTGCATCGGGTGTGCGGCGACCATTGAACCAGTCAATGGCGATTTCGGATTTTTCATCAACAGGAACCTGCGCAGCCCGCCGGCTCAGTTCAGGCAAAATCTCCAGCTGTGTTTCTTCGATGATGGCTGCAAGCGCCTGATCATTGGTTTCGGCTGCCCTGGATTGCGCTAATCTGAGAGGCCAGGAAAGTAAATTTTTAAGCCACGCATATGCATCACCGAAAGCAGACTGTCCTGCTTCCATTCCGATCATACCCGGGATCACCGATCCGTTCACCTGGCCACAGATTCCTTTTACCAGTATGTTCTTCATATCCAGCACCGGCGCCACCAGGATGTCGCAGGTTGAAGTGCCCATGACCTTGCTGAGATAATAAGGTTCAATTTGTCCGCCAACCGCGCCCATATGTGCATCGAAAGCACCCACAGCTACGATGACTCCGGGAGAAAGTCCGAGTTGATTTGCCCAATATGTGCTAAGTGTGCCAGCAGCCTGGTCTGAGGTAAATGTATTTAACGGAAGCCGGGCTGCATATCCTTTTAACAAGGGGTCAAGAGAAGAAAAAAAGCCATCCGGTGGAAATCCGCCAAAAGATTCCGACCACAATGCTTTATGTCCTGCGCTGCACACGCCGCGCTTCATGTGATCTGCATCTGTCGCTCCCGTAAGCATAAACGGAATCCAGTCGCAGTGCTCCACCCAGGCATAACAGGCATTCCGGACAGAATCATCTTCCCGGAGAACATGTAATAATTTCGCCCAGAACCATTCCGATGAATAGATGCCGCCTACAAATTGCAAATAATCAGTCGCAAAGTTTTTCGCGTGCCGGTTAATCTGGGCAGCCTCTTTTACAGCCGTGTGGTCTTTCCACAATACGAACATGGCATTCGGATTTTCTGCGAATTCGGGTCGCAGGGAAAGTGGTGTTCCGGTTTTATCTACGGCAACCGGAGAAGACCCTGTGGTATCTATACCAATGGCTTTAATTCCCATTGCGAATTCCGGATCCAGTTTGCTAACGCAGTCGCGGATGGTATATTCCAGCCCCTCGATGTAATCTTTCGGGTGCTGACGAAATTGATTTAGGGAAGCACTGCAGTATAGTCCTGCTTTCCAGCGCGGGTAATAAAAAAGGCTTGATGCTATTTCCTCGCCGGATATGGCATTTACGACGAGGGTCCGGACTGAATCGGTTCCAAAATCAACGCCTATAACAAAGGATTCATCATTCATATGCCATCCGTCATTGGAATTCATGTCAATTTAACACTTCATTCTTCAGCCAGCAAAAAAAATCGGGAATGGGGGTTTTTATAAAACGAACTTGTCAGGATTGGGAATAAAATTCATAAAAGCCCGGAAACTGGCTTTATATTTTTTCTTATTCAGTTTATAGTAAAAAGCACCTTTTTTGGAGTTGGATTTATCTTTTTCTTTCAGCTTGACGAGCAGTTCGGTAGATAAAACCTTGCGGCTGAAATTGCGGTTATCGAGTCGTGTTTCATAAACACCTTCATAGAGATTTTGTAATTGGGGTATGGTGAATTTTTCGGGCAGGAGTTCAAAAAGGATTGGATGCGATGCTGCCTGGTATCTGAGTTCCTCCTGGGCCATTTTCAGCATGCTGTCATGATCGAAGATCAGCGGCGGTCGTTTCCTGAGAAGGAACCATTCCGGATGATATTCCTTACTGATTTGTTTTTCATACTTGTGGATATCGATCAGGGCGGTAAAAGCCGTGGATATGGTTCTTTCAACGGGATCCCGTTCGGGCTCACTGAATGTACGCAACTGGTGCATATAGAGTCCTTCAATGCCTGTAAATTTTTTGAGAATGCGGGAAGCCGCCTGTTCCAGGCTTTCAGATTTGCTGATGAATCCGCCGATAAGGCTCCATTTGTTTTTTTCCGGAGCGATCACCCGTTTGATCAAAAGGACTTTGAGATTTTCTCCGTCGAAGCCAAATATGATGCAGTCTACTGCTGCAAGAACATGTGTTTGTCCGGCATATTTACTCATGGAATAAAGCAGTAATTCTGAGGTGAATATAGGGATTGTTTCTCCATTGTCAATTGTCAACTGTCAATTATCTTTGACGCCATCATGAGCAACAAGGATTTCCACAGCAGTGAAACAGGCATTGGCAGTCAGTATAAAAACTGGTTCCTGGATTACGCATCCTATGTGATTCTCGAGAGGGCGGTGCCGGCGGTTCAGGACGGACTAAAGCCCGTCCAGCGGCGCATCCTGCATGCAATGAAGGAAATGGATGACGGACGGTTCAATAAGGTCGCCAATATCATCGGGCAATCCATGCAATTTCATCCGCACGGAGACGCTTCCATCGGTGAAGCCATTGTTAACCTGGGTCAGAAGGATCTGCTGATCGAAACCCAGGGTAACTGGGGGGACGTTCGTACCGGTGACGATGCCGCTGCCGCAAGATATATTGAAGCGCGCCTCAGCAAATTTGCACTGGAGGTGGCGTTCAATCCCAAAACCACAGATTGGCAGCTTAGTTATGATGGCAGAAAAAACGAGCCCATTTCCCTGCCTATGAAATTCCCGCTGCTGCTGGCGCAGGGCGCAGAGGGCATTGCTGTGGGCCTCGCAACGAAAATACTTCCGCATAATTTCCACGAGATCTGCGCGGCAGCGGTAAAACACCTCAGGGGGAAAAAATTTGAGCTGGTTCCCGATTTTCAAACCGGAGGCATGATTGACGTTGTCAATTACAACGAGGGAAAAAGGGGAGGAAGATTGCGGGTGCGGGTTCACATTGAAGAGCTGGATAAAAAAACACTGCTTATTAAAGATGTTCCCTTTGGGGTAACAACCAGCCAGTTGATAGATTCCATCATTAAGGCCAATGAGCAGGGAAAAATCAAGATCCGCAAAGTAACGGACAATACCGCGGCAGAAGTGGAGATCCAGATTGATCTCGCTCAGGGTATATCCCCGGACATAACCATCGATGCCCTCTATGCATTTACGGATTGCGAGGTCAGCATTTCACCCAATGCCTGCGTGATCAATAAGCAGCGGCCCGAATTTCCATCTGTCCAGGAACTATTAAAAATATCAGTAGACGATACCAAGAGCCTGTTGAAGCGGGAGCTGGAAATCAAACTGGCCGAGCTGCAGGATAAATGGCATTATACCTCGCTTGAGAAAATCTTTTTTGAAGAGAAGATCTATAAAGAGCTGGAAAAGAAACATGAGACCTGGGAGAAAGTGCTTGTCGCGATAGCCAAAGCTTTCGAGGGCTTCCGTAAGCAATTGAAAAGGAATATTACACGCGAAGATATAATTAAACTAACGGAGAAGCCGGTTCGGAGAATTTATAAACTGGATATTGAGGAACTGAATGCACAGATCCGCTCCCTCGAAGAGGAGATTAAGCAAGTGAAATTCGACCTCAACAATCTGGTGGATTTTGCTGTGAATTATTATGAAAACCTCGTAAAGAAATATGGCAAAGGCCGGGAACGTAAAACGGAAATCCGTCCCTTTGAAGCCATTGAAGCCAAGCAGGTGGCCATGGCAAATACCAAGATATATGTAAACCGTGCGGAGGGATTTATCGGGACCGGGTTAAGAAAGGATGAATTTGTTACTGAATGTTCCGACCTGGATGATATCATTGCTTTCACGAGGGCGGGCAAGATGAAGGTCGTGAAGGTGGCGGAGAAATCATTTATCGGAAAGGACATTGTGTATGTGGGCATTTTTCAAAAAAATGATGAAAGGACAACCTATAACATGATGTACGTCGATGGGAGGAACGGGATTAGTTACGCAAAACGTTTTTTTGTGACCGGAGTGACGAGGGAGAAAGAATATGAACTGACCAAGGGAGAAAAAACAAAAGTACATTATTTCTCAGCGAACGCTAACGGTGGGGCCGAAACGGTAAGGATTATCCTAACCCCGGGTTGCTCCGCCCGCCACAAGGAATTTGATTTTCAATTTGAGACTCTCGAAATCAAGGCAAGAACCTCCCTGGGTAATCAGGTAACGAAATATCCGATAAAGGCAGTGAAATTCAAACAAGCCGGGAAAGCCATGCTGCATAAAAGGGAACTTTGGTTCGACGATACTTTCGGCAGGTTGAATACAGATCAGAAAGGTACTCTTATTGGAAGTTTTGCGCCGGAAGACCGTATCCTGGTCATTTATGCTGATGGAAATTACGAGGTCACCGATCAGGAACTGGCTCAGCGATTTGATGCGGATAAAATACTGCTGATAGAAAAATTTGATCCTGAAAAAATTATCACTGCTGTTTATCTTGACAGTGAAAAGGCGCAGTACAGCATCAAGCGGTTTAAAATTGAAACGAATTCACTTAACAATAAATTCTTCTTCATTAAGGAAGGAGAGGGCAACCGGCTGGAAACAGTCAGTACGGAGCAAGAGCCGATCCTGATTGTTCAATCGGGACGAGGATCCAAAATTCGAAAAGCCAAAATCAAAACGGCAAAGCTGGTTGATATCATGGGTTGGAAAGCTGTCGGCGCCAAGCTCGCGGATTACAGCAAAACACTCACCATGGAATGGGAGGTTAAGAAGAAGCAGGACCAGCCGGAATTATTCGACTGAAAGTGGTGGGGCGAACAAGGTTTACCCGACGACGTTGGGGAAGCACAGGATTTTGCCCCAGATCAGTTGTTTTTATCTGTAGCCGGTTTGTTTGAGTAGATGATATAATCTTCTGCGCTTAACCTGTATCGGTCATCCGGATTAAGAACCCTGATAGTTACCGTATGTTTACTAGCTGGTAATTGGTATTTCCAGAACAACTCATTCCGCCTGGCTGTAAAACTGGTCGGAAGTTTTGCGGTTTCCACCAGTTGCCCGTCTATGTAGAGCGTAGCTTCAAAAATATAATCTTTATCATCTTTTTGCTGCTTCTGCGCTTCACCTGTGACAACGAATCCGGTACCTTCAAACGAAAATGTGAGATCTTTTACATTCTCGTTCCCTATGGATTTTCTGATTACCGGAAATAAACCAGGGAAACTCTGTTCCAGCCTTACGACAGCAGGTTGCTGGGTAAGAATTGTTACCTGATCTCCCGCAACATGACCTCCGTTCGCCTGGATATTTTGAATGGCATGTTTTAAGCCAATTCCATACACCTTATTTAGTGAGATATCCGTGTACTTAAAATCAATATCTTCCGCTTCCTTCAGCACCATTTTCCAATATGCGGGAATTTTATTGTACCCCAGCATGGCACCAAGGATACCACCCACAGAGGATGGATTGCAATCCGCATCCTGGCCTGCTCTCGCGGCTATTTCAAGGGATTTGCCGAAGTCACCCTGGCCGTATAAGAGGGCGAGTACGACATATGCGGAATTTAATTTCGCGTCAATATCAAACGGATTGAAGATACCATCAGGGCAGCCCGTATCGCTGCTCCATTTGCACTGAATTTCAAACCAGGTTCGTTTCCAATCATCCGGAAATTCCTGGTGCCACTGAATCACATCATGAATGCACTGGTAATATTTGCTTTGTTCCGGTATTGTTTTCAGGGCATCCCGTACTATATCATTAATATTATCAGAAATAAATGTCCGGGTATACATGGCTCCGATAAAAACTCCGCCATACCAGCCGTCTCCATAGTTCATGATATGACCAATCCTATCGCTGATAGCGGAGGCTGTGTTGGGCATTCCGGGACTCATCAGCCCCGCATAATCGGATTCTATTTCGTAATCTATATCGTCTGCATGAGGATTATTTTTCCAGTTTCCCGATTCCGGGGCCTTAATGCCGTTCAGAATATTATACCTCGCACTCTGGTTTGCATGCCATAGCATATAACCTGCGTGTGCAAATGCATTTGCAAAAGAATCCACCGGCGCCTGCAGCCCATACTTTTCGAAAACCTCCACAAAGCTGAGATCCATGTATAGGTCGTCGTATAAACCTGGATCGTCCAGCATTGTTTTTTTTAAGTAGCCATCATACCACAGGAGGGGTTGATAATCCTGAATAAAAGTGCCGTTAAACCGGAACTCGTACGGTCCTCCGAACGTAACGCCGATTGTTTGTCCTGCCCATCCGCCCTTAATTTTATCCTGCAGCTTATCTTTTGTGATGGTTACGGTCTGCTGACCTGATCCAATAGCCAAAAGGCCCAGCGCAAAGGTTATTGCAATTATTTTTTTCATTACAAATATTTAAGAATGCATTTAGGTTATTCAATATTTTTCCATTCGACACTATTTTCAATCTCAGGAAATTCAGATTTGTCTATTTCAAACTTAAAGGGTGCAGATGACTGTGCTCCGAGTTTCATGACTGAAATCGCAGCAGCCTTGCAGGCAAACCGGGCTGATTCCACCACGCTTTTCGCTTCGGATAAAGCCACTACGAGAGCACCGTTGAATATGTCGCCCGCAGCCGTAGTATCGACAGCCTTCACCAAAAATCCGGGGACATGGGTAAAAATATTTTCGTGTAAAACCAGGGCGCCCATATCACCCAGGGTGATGATCACCGATTCAGGACCGAGTTCTTTTATTTTTTTTGCGGCAAGTTTTGCCGTTTCCATATTCCTGAGTTGGACGCCGGATAACATTTCTGCTTCTTTTCTATTTGGCGTGATAATGGATATCTTTTTTAATAGCCCCTCTGGCAAATTGCAGGCAGGCGCAGGGTTAAGTACAATCTGAACTCCTTTGGCAGCCGCTATTTCCGCAACATAACACAAGGTTTCAACAGGGATTTCCAACTGCATCAAAACAATCCCGGATTGTTCAATAACCGCTTTGGCGGGCTCTATATCCTTTTTACAAAGGGTGGCATTGGCTCCGGATGCGACTACAATACAATTTTCTCCATTTTTATCGACAGTGATTAATGCAACACCAGAAGGATTTACCGGATCTGAAACCAGATAGTTTATATCGATGCCTTCATCTTTGAATAATTGAACAGATTGCTTGCCAAAAATATCATTGCCAGTCTTCGCGATAAAGATAATATGTCCTCCCAACCGCGCGGCAGCCACGGCCTGATTTGCTCCTTTTCCTCCCGCATTCATGAAAAAATGACCTCCCAGAATGGTTTCACCTCCAACGGGTAAATGTTCCGCCTGTATAACCATGTCCGTATTGGAACTTCCTACAACAGCAATAATAGAGGTCATGGATGCCTGAATTTAGAATTTCAACCTGTATAATGAATTTGCTCCGGTAAAGTAGAGATTTTGTTTATTTCCCGAATCGAAAACAAGTGTAGTGGGCCTTTCGGGCGTTTTAAACTTCCGGAGAAATTTGCCTTCAGAACTAAATTCATAGATCTCGCCATCAGCGATGAATACATTTCCTTCGGCATCCGTTGCCGTGGAAAATTCTCCTTTCTCTGCAAAATAACGGAGGTTCGAAACAAAGCCATTTTCGCCCGCATCTAATTTGACTGTTCTTTTCTCATATTCATCACTGACGTAAAGGGGCTTGCCCGGAAAGGCCTGCACCAGGCTGGCGGCACGGGCCAGGTCATAAACAATGGGGATTATCGTGACTCCGTCCGGGGCCACAAAGCATTCATCCGTCCTGGCAATGGTTATAGTATTGAAATCATGTGAATCACGCCAGCGGTGTGCGGGGTAAAGGGCTTTATAAACCGTGGGTATGCTTTTTATCTTTTTCTTTTCCAGGAGCTGTATTGTTTCATCCGGATTCGAAGGATCAATGGAATAAACGAGGGTGGCAAAACCGGAATTTCCCCAGGCGCTGAAGGATGTACCTGCCGCATCGGGTGGATTCGTGAAGACTTCCGGTTTACCGTTGATCAGGTAGCCGGGTTTCGGCGTATACTTAGAAACTACAAGGAGATTGTCCTTTTTATCGCATGAAAGGGACAATGGCTCCCAGTGATAATCGGCCAGCAGGCTGGCGGATTGCGTAGCGGCCGACCATTTATAAATGCGCCTGAACCTGGAATCGCAGAAGTAAATATCACCCTTGCTGTCGCTGCATAATCCCTCTGCAAACTCAAATCCTGTCGCCAGTTTTTCTATGCTATCTTCTCCGCACGCGTTTTCTCTCCGGACCTTAACCGGGGCTCCGATAAAGAGCCTGTTGAATTCCCAGGGCCGGACTTCCGTATTGGAATTCACATCGTAAAGTGGCACGCTGGTAGTATATTTTATTTGGCTGTAATTGTGCACATTTAAGAATTCCACATTGAATGAGCCCCAGTTCCTGATGGAATAAGGATAAGGCCTGATGATCCTGATGACCCGGAACATGTACAGGTTTGCAAAAACCATATCATGACATCCTTCCATTTCCATTGGCTGACATTCCGTGCCTTCCCTGCTCTCTTCTTCCAGTTGAAGCGCACAGACTTTCCAGTTGGATACATTATTAAATCTGATTTCATTACGCACATGATGTTCCACCGAAAGCGCATACATATGACCGGTAGTTGAGGTATTGGAGATGTAAACGCCGGCGGATGCATAGGTGCTGGCGGTCCAGATATCTATAAAAACGCCTCCGCCGCCATCCGTGATCCACAGGCTCCAGTATTGGGTATCCCAGGATGGGTCCACGCCATTTCCGCGATAATTATTTTCCGGCTGGCGGCTGGCCTGTTTCCAGATCCTCTGCATGCTTCCATGTCCGCCGATAAATTTTACATCATTCATCAAAGATCCTGATCCAGCCATCCATTTGCAGGCGACGGCCCGCGGATTATCCGCCCCCGTGGAAAGTCCGATTCCGCTCAGGATATTCATCCCTCCATGACTAGATTCCAGCAGGGGCACGGGTGGGCCGAAACCTCCGAAAGCAGCTGTGTTTTCCGCCAGGATGAACTGGGTTCCAATAGGCGTTAATCCGACCAGCACGGTATTGGGCTTTAATTTGATTGTTTCACTTACGCGGTACCAACCCTGAGGGACATAAATATTCGGATACCGGTCTATTGCATTTTGTATGGCTCGCGTATCATCCGTTAAACCATCGCCGGTTGCCCCCAGGGATTTCAGGTTAGCCCAACTATCCATTGAAGGTAATTCCGGGATATCGGAATCTGCAGGCCGGGGAAATGCTTTTAAAACAACAATATTGGAAATGGTATTGATGACGGGATCGGCACGAAGACTATCCATCTGGAGACCATGTAAATAATTTCTTACTTCGTAAATGGGAGCGGGGGCCTGTACCGGTTTTCCACCCGTGCGATAACAGAGAAAGAGAGGTACGTTGTTGCAGTCAATATTACGGAGACTGATCTGGTTCGATGCATTATCCCCCAGGCTGACGGTAACAGCCGCATCCCGGATATTTTCAAAGCGGCAATCTTCCATAAACAATTCTTCGTGATAGTTGGGATTGATTTCAACCACTTCCGGACAGTTTTTTACCTGCATCCGAACGATCGTCAATCCGGCTTCCTGCGAGCGGATAGCTGCTTTACGCTGTCCTTCAAAATAGGTATCCAGCATCATGAATTGCCAGCCGGGTGAAGGTTTGGTCGTATAGATCCCATAAGTTCCTCCGAAGAAACGGGTGTCTTCCATTTCGTTTCCAACGTCAAACAAGCCTGCTTTCCCATTGCCAATGTGAATATCCACATGGGAAATAAAGCTGTGTTGTGCAAAATGCGCACGCAGCGCCACGGCGAACGGATTTCCGTCTCTGATAGTCAGGTTGATATTGGAAATGCCACTATAAAAAGTTCCTGCACCTGCATCACTGAACCGTTCACCGGGATTCACTACGCTGTTGGTAAACCAAAACATGTATTTCGCCTGGCCTTTATCCGCAGAATCAGGTGATTGAAAGCCAGGTGAGTTTTTGGCGAGGATAATTTCAGGCCGGGTATGCCCATATCCGATCAGCCTCACGGCCTTTGGAATATAAATCGTTTTACTGATGAGGTAGTTGCCGGAGGGAATGAAAAGGATTCCGAAATTGTGCCGGAGTTTCACTTCATTAATGGCTTCCTGCAAGGCCTGGGAAACATCAGTGGTCCCATCTGCCTTAACCTGGAATTTGTCTGGCTGGAAATAAACAGCTTCCGAATCTGTCAGCTTTTCCGGATAAAATGATTTGCTTTCGGTTACCCGGCTCCGTTGGATTGCCTTATTTTGTGCCCTTCCCTGAGAAATAATCAGGCACGTGATGAAGGAAAATAAAATGCAGCATTTCATAAGCTGTTCGTTAAATTGAATGGAGCAAATTAAAAAAACTTCAGATCTGATTCGCAAGACTTCCATGCTGGCACCGGATTGAGGCATAAAAATATTACATTCATACTGTAAATGATAAATGTGCACCAGCTTTTAAATCGATATGCCAGATTATTTCATTGATCCCGATATTTCATTTGCTAAAACACTCGATGCGGGGTTTTACAGGGATAAGGAGATATTTGAAGAATGCAAGGAGAAGATCTTTGCAGCTTCCTGGCAATTTATAGGGAATGAAGAGCTGGTAAATGAAAGGGGCAGAGTTTATCCCTTTATCCTGCTCCAAAATTACCTTGATGAGGCGTTATTATTAACAAGAGACGAGTCAGGATCGGTGCATTTGCTATCCAATGTATGTACGCACAGGGGAAATATTGTTTCGGATAAGCCATGTTTGCTTAGCCAGCTGCGCTGCTGTTATCATGGGCGCGTGTTTACCCTCGACGGAAAGTTTGTTTCAATGCCCGAATTCAGGGAAGTGCTGAATTTCCCGGCCGGGGAAGATAACTTAAGGAAGCTGAATCTATTTTCATGGAACCAATTGTTGTTTGCTTCTATTCATGAAAATTACGGACCTGATCTGTTTTTTAAAGACATGATGGAAAGGGTAAGCTGGATGCGATTGGATTCGTTCAGGTTTCAACCGGAATTGTCGCGCACATTTCAGGTGAAAGCCCATTGGGCATTGTATTGTGAAAATTACCTGGAAGGATTTCATATTCCGTTTGTGCACCCGGGACTAAATGCAGTGATTGATTTCGGAGAATATGCTACGGAATTGTTTTTCCCTTATTCCAGCCTTCAACTGGGTCTGGCCAAAAAAGCTGAGGATTGTTTTGATTTACCCGCCTCGTCTCCTGATTTTGGAAAGAAGGTAGCTGCATATTATTTCTGGGTATTTCCAAACATGATGTTTAATTTTTATCCCTGGGGCCTATCGGTAAATGTCGTAGAGCCTGTTTCCCCGGAAGAATGCAGGGTTTGTTATTACGCTTACGTTTCAGACACTTCAAAACTTGACACTGGTGCAGGTGGGGGACTTGATAAAGTGGAGATGGAAGATGAGGCCATCGTGGAGAATGTACAACGCGGCATCCGCTCCCGTTTTTATAAACATGGCCGGTATTCTGTGACGCGCGAAAAGGGCATACATCATTTTCACCGGATTCTGGCTGATTTCGTCAATTCCTAAACATGGCACAACTTGAACGAAAACTGGGCTTATGGGCTTCTGTATCCATCGTGGTGGGTACGATCATTGGCAGCAGCATTTTTATGAAGCCGGCTTCCATGGCTGCCCTGCTGGGCTCCCCGGTGATGTTATTGGTCGTTTGGATAGTGGCAGGGCTTATATCTCTTTTTGGAGGAATGATCAATGCGGAGATTGGTTGCCTGTTGCCGGAAACGGGCGGACAATATGTTTATTTCCGCCACATGTATGGGGATTTTTTTGCTTATCTCTACGGTTGGGCTTCATTTATTGTGATCAATTCGGCGGCCATCGCAGGCATTGCATTTGTGTTTGCCGGCTATACAGAATATTTTTTTCATCTCCCCCGTTTCCCTCCGGATATTGAACGTGCCATACCGTTTGTAATCCCCGGAATCGGAAAATTTTACCTTTTGGAACACATTGGGGTCAAGGGTTTGGCCATCGGTTTAATCATTGCATTTTCATGGCTAAATGCCCGCAGTGTCAAATCCTCCGCCTTTGTGCAGGTTTTCCTTTCGGTATTGAAAGTGGCGGCACTGATTATTCTGGTCGCTGCGATATTTTTTTCCGGCAAAGGACAATGGTCGAATCTGAAAACCGTATCAGTTGGTTTTGACCCTTCCTTCTGGCCTGTGTTTACCTCTTTTATTGCTGCCACAACAGGCGCTTTGGCTGCGTATGATGGATGGAATAACCTTGGCTTTGTTGCCGGCGAGATTAAGGATCCGCAAAAAAATATTCCGCGGGGGCTGATTATTGGCATCGGTCTTTGTATTATTTTATATGTTCTGACCACTGAAGCATTTCTTTACATGTTGCCTGTCGACACTATGAAGAACTCTGCACTGGTGGCTTCCGACGCTTTGTATATGGTATTGGGTGTTGCCGGTGGCGGATTTGCCGCCTTGTTAGTGATTGTTGCTACCGCAGGATCGACAAACGCAAATATAATGCCCTGTGCACGCATTATTTTTGCCATGGGCGAAGAAAGAAATTTTTTTGCTTTTACAGGAAAGGTTAATGAAAAGCGCCATACGCCAGCAAATGCGCTCTTGGTGCAAGGCGTCTGGTCATCTTTATTGGTGCTCCTCGGATCCTTTGATATGCTTATGGATATGTTTGTCTTCATTACATGGATATTTTATGGTTTCGCTGCCTATGGCATTTTTATCCTTCGAAAGCGAATGCCCCATGCTCACCGCCCTTACCGGATGAAGGGGTATCCATTCCTGCCGGTTATTTTTATTTTATTTTCCGTTCTTTATGTTGTTATTACAGTTTACAATGATACCAGCAGTTTTCTGTCAGGTAAATCCACTATTATTAATTCAGTATTCGGGTTGTTTCTGACAGCCATTGGAATTCCTTTGTACTGGTATTTTAAAAGAAACCCGAAGAAATCAATTCAGTGATTAAGTTGGCCAGGAAGGAAATGAAAAACCATATTAACTTTGGATCGATTACTTTTTACATAAATATTTTTTTATGAAAAAACCGGATTTTAAAAAACAGCCTTTTAAATTGGTCTCTCTTTTGATAAGTCTTTCGCTTCTGGCCTTGAACTTTTATTGCCAGGGGCAGGATAGTAATTCCTGGACACTGGAAAAAGCGAATCAATGGATGAAGACCGGCGCATGGAAAAACGATCTGCAAGTCAAGGCACACGCTTCCATTAACGCAGAGGAATTTGCGGAGCAATATCATAAGAATAGAACGCTTTGGGACAAAGTTTTTTCATTTCTGAACCGGAAGGATCTGGACACCCTTTCTTCAGGAAATTATCCGATTGATGGGGGAAATGCATATGCTATTATCAGCAATTATGTTACCAAATACACCGATCAGGTCAAATGGGAATCCCACCGGAAGTATACGGATTTGCATTATGTGATCAGGGGGAAGGAAAAGATTGGTGTCGCGGCCGTTTCTCAGGCAAAGATTACTGAGCCTTATATTGAGGCAAAGGACGTTGCGCATTATGAAACAGAAGGTAAATATTATATAGCCGAACCTGGCTACTTCCTCCTTTTCTTTCCTCAGGAAGCGCACCGGCCAGGAATAAAGGCGGATGGCAGTAATCAGGTGAAAAAGCTGGTGATCAAAATAATTGTGGCCGGCTAAAAAATGAAGGGCTATGACGACTGTCAAATTACCCAGCTTCCAGCTTGCAAATCAGCAGATCTCCCGGCATTCCTTTACGTCCCGGAAGCGCCCATTCATCTATCTGAGTAAAAACGAACGCAATTTGATAAAAACTGCTGCTAAACGATATGCAAGGTTTATCGGTAAGCCATTGGATGAAATTTCGTATTAACATGGTAGGTTCCGCTGATTTCATAATATCGCAACGGCAAGGACCCCGGCCAGAATATATTCTACCAGTGAACCTAAAGATTTTCCAATTACAAACATCCGCGAATAGTTAACGTAAATAGCCGACCCTATTTCTAACGGAATGGCAAATGTAATCCAGCAAAGAACTCCAAATTCCATTCCTTCCGGCAGATGAACGTCACCGTATTTGTTTTTCCACAAAGAAAAGATTAACATAAACATAAATGCAAATATCAAATTGAGGATGGTGCTGCCAGCATAAGAACGGCTGGTTTCTTTTCGCCAGGTTGAAGGCGTCAGGGCCTGGTATTTGTGAAAAAGAAAGCCGACAAAAAACCATTGAACAATCGTAATGGATATGGTGGCTACAATAACGGCGATGAAGAATTTTAAGGAAAACATGGGGACTATTTTGCGTTATTAAATGCCTAAGCTATGGATATATTCATTAGCGAATCAACAAGACAGTTCCCTCTTTTGTCCTTTCCGGCTGTCCGTCCAACTGATATTGGCAATACCATACAAATGCCCCATTTCCTACCGGAGCTCCGTTTTGCTTCCCGTCCCATCCCTGTCCCCTGGTTTGCGTTTCAAATACTTTTTCTCCCCATCTGTTATAGATGGCAAACCTGTATCTGGTAATATTTCCAAACAACAATGGCCTGAATACATCATTGCGACCGTCGCCATTCGGCGTGAATGCATTGGGCACGAAAAAGCCTTCGAGACATTCTTTTGTCGCCAACCTCATCGAATCACTTCCTACGCACTGGTTGCTATCAGTCACTTCCAACTGATACAAGCCGGGCTGACTAACCGTGAGGGCCGGACCGGTAGATTGATCATTCCATAAATAATTTTGATAGGTATGCGAAGCCTGAATGGTTAGTTTCGCAAATTGACAAATGGTAGTATCATGTGGAAGAAAGTCTGAGGGGATGGGTGCAAGTGTCGAAATATGAGTCGTATCTGAGGCTTTACATCCGTTTTGACTGGTAACAGAAACCCAATACCTGCCGGTATCATTTATATTCAGGGAAGGATCAGTGCTGCCATTATTCCAGACATACAAGCTGAAACCTTTACCGGCATCAAGGTTCCGCGTACCACCGGCGCAAAGGACGGAATCCTTGTTGAGCGAGATGACCGGAATCCCATTCACGATTACACCAGGCATTGTGCATGCGGTTGATTTGACTAAATTACCAGCGTCTTCAGCCAGGAAGTTGTGATTGGTCTGGCTGAACGTATTTGCAAGAATGCTATCGAATACTACCGGTGCAGCCTTCATAAAATAGGGCTGAACAAAAGTGAGACTGGTATCTTTTCCATTGCAAAGATTGGCGCTGTCTTTATCACGTAGATGTAAAATTTCCAGGCCGCCTTTTGAAATAACCGAATCCCAATATGTCTGAATGACAATGTCTTCATCAGGGGAGTAGTAGAGAAAATTACTGGTTAATTCACTCGATCGGTTTTGCTCGTGGTAAACCCTTTCTTTCACGACCTGATTATTCAGAATGTTTCCATAGATAATATTTTCACCATACAGATTATTGTCTTCAATAAAACGGGTATATGATATTCTTCCATCTGACTGCTGGGTGGCAACAGTATTATAATAATTTGATGCATGCCTTGAGCTAAGCATGATACCATTCAGGAAATTGAAATCCGAACTGAAATTTGCTATGATTGCGTGGTTGATGGTATCAACGCGTAAATCGAATAAACCGAGAAAGTCTGAACGAGCTGTACCATGTATGGATACCTGGCCGTTATCAAGTATACTCATGGAAGTGTTTGCATAGGCAAATGAATTCGATGAAGATTGGTCACCAAAATCTGCATACCATCCTTTTGTGCCCAGCATTTCGCCGTTTCCGGCATTCAATTGAATGCACCACAATATATTTGTATTGAGACTTCCGGTTATCGGAAGAGGGCCTATATTGCCAAACAGGAATAGTTTATTTCCAGATAATGATATGCCGTAAGCAAACGCAGCATTGCTGCTGTAGCTTTGATCCCACAGAATACCTCCCTTGGCATCAAGCTTCATGGCAAAAGCAAATTTGGAAGCTTCAAAAATTCTAAGATTCCCGCTTAGATAAATATTTCCGCCTGCGTCCTCTTCGATACCGGTTATATCCGATGCGCCTGTGATGGGATTTGACCATAATGAAGTTTCATAAGATTCACCCCAGAGCAGGTTTCCGTTTTTATCCAGTCGCCAGATGGCCAGCTCCCTGCGATCATCTGTTTCCGGAACACCTATCTGGCCTGTCATTAGCAAATCGCCGTTCCTCAGTTCTTTAATCCTGGTTGCAGTATACCATTGGCTGGAATAAGTACCCAGACTGTAAAACCTTTTGCTCCACAGAATATTTCCATCGGAGCCACTCTTGATAAGGTAGGGCATGTAATAATAATATCCCCTATTCGGGTAATAATAACCGGGGATCAGGTAATTTCCGTCACTTGTTTTAGTAATATAGCTTGCATTTACCGCTATGCTGTCTTCATGGAAAAGCAAGCGCTGACTGCTATCCAGGCACACAGAAGGATTGCCAAAACCCTGCTGGGCGTAATCCGGACTACTGTTCAATAAGAGAAAAAGAACGAGCAGCCTCTGGAACAGATAATTAAATTCATCACGATAACCTGGTACAGAGATCATAAAAGCAGTTGTTTCCGGAATCTCGGGGATATCCTGGAAATAAATCAAATGCCTATTAAATATAAGGAGAACACGGCGGTTATGGTACAGTTTTGTATCAGGAACGAACAGTTGAGCCTGAAATCATTGGATATTCAATTATGAATCAATTCATTCCAGGTTTGGTACGCAATTCGATGGGGAAGGTCATACAGATGGATTGGGTTAATCTGGTAAATTGTTCAGCATGCTGAAAAGCTATTTTATAACTGCCTGGCGAAACCTGATGAGAAATAAAACATTCTCTTTTATCAACCTCCTGGGATTGAGCCTCGGAATGGTCTGCAGCCTTCTTATTCTTTTATGGGTCCGGGATGAACGCCAAATGGATAATTTCCATAAAAATGCGCCCTATCTATATGATGTGTATGAACGTGTATTTTCCGAAGGCAAATTGGAAACAGCACGCTGGACACCCGGTCGGCTTGCAAGTGAATTAAAACGTTCCATTCCGGAAATCCGCTATTCAAGCGGATTCGACGGACAGCAGCCTGCCTTGTTTGAAGCAGGAAATAAAATCATGAATATGAACGGGAGTTATGCCGATTCGGATTTTTTTTAAGATGTTTAGTTACCCTTTGCTCGAAGGCACAACGGAATCAACCTTAACAAGTCCTGATGATATTGCTATTTCCCGCAGAATGGCGGAGAATTTTTTTGGCAGCCCGAATGCAGCTTTCGGCAAAACCATCAGGTTCAACAATTACAAGGATTTTAGAATATCTACCGTTTTTGAAAACATCCCGGAAAACAGCTCACTAAAATTTGACTATGTGGCAAACTGGAAGTCCTTACTGGATACGGTGAGCTGGTTGAAAGAATGGATATATAGAACCCCCTACACTTTTATTCAGTTGCAACCCAATGCCGATCCGGTGCGCGTAGAAGTCAGGATTAGGAATTTTCTGGACGCTTACCTGAATGGCAAAGACGGAGCGGGCTTTCACCTGGAATTGGGCTTACAACGGTTCGATGAAATGTATCTGAACTCCAATTTTAAAGATGGCAGACCAGGGGTTATCCATAGGTATTGTAAAAATCGTTATCCTCTCCGTGATTGTAGCAACACCTGTGGCCTGGTTGGTCATGAATAAATGGCTCCTTGATTATGCATATCGGATACAGCTGGGATGGTGGATATTTTTTATTGCCGGTTTGATCGCTTTATTGATTGCACTTCTTACGATTAGTTATCAGGCCGTAAAAGCAGCCCTGGCAAATCCGGTAAACAGCCTGCGCTCGGATTGAGCTAGGTTTTGCCTTTTTTGGACGAGACCATCTGTACAGATATTTCGGGACCAGACAATTCTCCTTTTTTTCTTACCATCTCTACCACCCGGGAGAAGAAAGGGTAAGCATGGTAATGACTTCCTACAATTTAGGTATAGGCCAGGTATAGCTTCCGAATGTTACAAAAACTTCTCTGGTTAATTTTTACATATTTAGTTATTTTGAGCAACATTCGGGCTGGCAACATGCTTCAGCAGGTTTTTGAGCAAATACCGTAATGCTGTAGATGCCTGTACCCGAATTTTTAAATTCTGATATCTCATCAGTCGATAAATAGGCCCGTAAAATATCATCTGGAACGATGATCTGTTTTTCCTTTTGAATCACACTATTTTTGAACCCATTTATTTCAATCAATTCAAGGTATGCCTGCTTTTGGATGGCGCCTGCTACGCAACCGGCATACATTTCGGCCGCGTCGTGGATCTTGGCAGGAAGCGCCCCTACCAAAACGATATCTGAAATACTAAAGTGGCCACCGGGTCTTAATACGCGATAAATTTCCTTGAAGACGCCGTCTTTATTGGGTACCAGGTTAAGTACACAATTGCTGACAATGACATCAGCGCTATTTGCCGTAACAGGCATCTTCTCAATGTCTCCTTTGCGGAATTCTACATTGTGAAAGCCCAGCTTGCCAGCATTATTCCTCGCCTTATCGATCATAGCGTCAGCAAAGTCAATGCCGATGACTTTTCCGGACTCGCCCGTTTCGGCACGAGCGATAAAACAATCGTTGCCTGCCCCTGAACCCAGGTCAATGACTACATCCCCCTTTTTAATTTGTGCAAATTGCGTGGGCAGCCCGCATCCGAGACCCAGATCTGCCTCGGGATTGTATCCTTCCAGCGTAGCATAATCCTCACTCATGACGTTATACACTTCGGTTGAACAACAACCTGAGCCGCAACAGGAAGATTGATTAGCTTCTTTGTCCTGCAAGGCTATTTCACTATATTTCTGTCTGACCTTTTCTTTTATATCTTCTGTACTTTCCATGATATGTATTTTTAAATGTGAATTATGTCCAATAACTGATCTGATCAGTATCGTGAACAAAAGATTTTATTTTTTTTTCAATCTCGTCACGTACCTGCCTGGTTTGTTCCAGTATCTCTTTTTGGGTGCCTTTGAAGGCGGAAGGGTCTTTGAATGACCAGGCAATTCGTTTGACCGGTCCGGGAAAAATGGGGCATCGTTCTGCACTCGCTTCATCGCAAACGGTAATGACTGCATTATATAACTTGCCCGTTCGGAATAGATCAAATACAGTTTGCGTTCCCTTTTTGCTGAGGTCAATTCCAACCTCTTTCATAACGGTGACGACATTGGAATTGATACTCCCGGTTTCCAATCCGGCACTTTCCACGATGAAGTGGTCGCCTCCGTATTTCTTCAGGAAGGCTTCCGCCATCTGGCTGCGTGCCGAATTATGAATACATACAAATAAAATTTTGTGCTGGATATCTGGCATATACATGGTTCAATCGGTTTAATGCAATAATGCGATGATAGTAGTTAAAAAAATAGCTAACAACATGTGTCCTCCCGGATATAGCTCACAAAGAATGATTCAAATGAATTTTTGAATTGTTTCCAAACCTTTGGTTCAATACAATAGCAGACACTGGTTCCTTCAATAGTTCCCTGAATAAGTCCGACATTTTTTAACTCTTTGAGATGTTGGGAGATTGTGGGTTGTGCAAGGCCCAATTCTTCTACCAGGTCACTGCAAATGCACGTATTTATCCTGATCAAATGCTGGATAATCGCAATACGGGCGGGATGAGCGAGGGCCTTCATCATGGTCGCCAGACGATTTTGTTTCTCGGTAAATATTTCTGACCTGGTTAATCCCATGGAATTTGTATAACGCAATATTACGATGAATAATGAATATGCCAAATTTTATTTTTGCAAGCCGTTAAATCGGACATTTATTTAGTCGCGAATTCGTAAACAAAACCGGGAAGCATTACTCCTTATTGTAATCGAAAGACAATCAAGTAGTGTGAAGATGAAATACATGATATGATTTGATCAAAAAAAATGAAAAGTGCAGGAGAAAAACCTATGGATAGCAGACATATGTTTTTACCTTTATAGTCAAAAATCCTGAAAAATGATCAGCATTATCAAGACCGATCCTATGGGGTATTTAAACAACCAATAAAAATTGACCTTTAAAATTTGCTATTTTAACGAAAATAAAAACTAAAAGCAATTAAATGAGAAATCTAATCTTTGGGATCAACATTACCTTAGACGGCTGCTGCGATCATACCAAGGTAAATGGTTATGAAGAAATACATGAATATTTTGCGGATCTCCTGCGGGAAGCTGACGTACTCGTCTATGGTCGTAAAACCTAGCAATTGATGGTTCCTTTTTGGCCCGATGTCGCAAAAAACCAGTCTGGAGAAACAAAAGCAATGAACGAATTTGCTCAGGCATTCGACTCTATCGACAAAATTATTGTTTTCTCACAATCCTTAGACAGGGCCGAAGGAAAAAATGCGAGAATTGTTCGTACGAACCTTCAAGACGAAATACTTAAATTGAAACAGGAACAAGGCAAAAATATTTTAGTCGGTGGTGTGGATATTCCTTCACAACTTATAGCGCTTGGTCTGGTTGATGAGTATCGTTTTGTGGTTCAGCCCATCATTGCAGGAGAAGGGAGAAGGTTGTTAGAAGGTATTAGCCTGCAGCAGAGATTACAATTAAAACTCGTTGAATCAAAGGTTTTGAAATCCGGATGTGTTGCCCTTCGTTACCTGAAACAGTGAGGAAAAATCTGTGCCCGCAGCGTTTATGTCGGATTCGGCTTGTATGTGTTCCTTAGGTTGCGCCCATGTTACTGATACCATTTGTTGAGAACGCATTTAATCATGGTATCAGCATGAAAGAGAAGTCTTGAATAAAAATCGAACTTGGGAGAGGGTATTGCCCCAGGACTTTTTTAAAGAGAGTAGGGTCATACCGATACCTGATAATTCTGAATTTGTCACTTGCTGGTTGAACTTAGCCCTAGTCAGTACACGAAAATTGCTGCTTTAACCTCTTCAGGTTAGTCCACAGGACATTATCGTAGGGTTTTGGGGAGATCTCGAAAAACACCGGGATATGCGACAGGTCAGCGCAAGCTTTTATATGCACCAGGACATTTTGCCGCAACGGTTTCATCGCCATATAGTCCAGGATGTCGATCGTGCCTGCATAGGTATCGAGATCGTCCGGCTCCGGCTTTATCTTTCTCATCTGAACCTTCGTCGGGACTATTTTGTCCCGTGCGTTCTGAGCGATGCTGGTCGAGATCAATCCGTCGAAATAGCGCCGAAACATTTCCTGCAGAACGGACTCGTTCATGGTCTGACCGCTGTCCAGCCAAAGCAGGAAGGATACGGAAAAATACTCGTCGCTGCCGGCTACGCCCCAGCCCGATGGGAACCTCATCTCCTCGATACCCCTGAGTTGGACGTCCGGAGCGAACAGCGGGGGAAATGTCGTGCGCTCAATACGCCAACCCTCCGGCAGGCCAAAATGGTAGGGCGCCTGGAATGCCAGGGGATTGGACGGGGTGAATACATGGAGCGTTTTTAGTATCCATTGGATACAGTCCACTTCATCGACAATATTATATGCGCTGGGGCGTCTCATGCCATTGCTGCGCATGCCTGGTTGTTTGGAAGAGACGAATTCCGCCCACTTGTTCCCTTCCAGCATAAGCCGTTCAACCATCTCCGCCGCGTCGGGAAGATAGGTGTCATAGTAACCGTTTCGTCTCTCCCTGAGCTGCCATTCTATGTCCGTGTCGAAATACAACCGCACGGCTGCATGCCGAAGCGCCTGCTCATTTCCGGGCCCCGGGTCGGCGCTGTTAAATGGAGACAATGTTTCGTATCCTCCGGCCGGCTCTTTCCCCAGCAAACCCAGGATCGCCTTCGCGTCACCCACCGCCGGCGGGGAATAATTCTTTTTGATCTGTCGCTCGGACAAATGCACCAGTGCGCCCAGGTCGACGGGTCCGGCAATATCAAAAATCGCTTTTGGCCGGATGGCCCACTGGTCCGGATTTTTCCAGGCCTCCTCGGCATACCGCAAAACAGCCATACTCGCAAAATCATATCCTCCCACCGCAAACTTTGTGGTATCCGGTTTGAATTGCGCGACCACGTGCCGAAACACCTGGTTCATCTGCTCCATCGCGTCCAGGTTTGGTAAGACCTTCCTTCCGATAGACGCATAGATGGTTAGCATATCATTTGCGGCCGCCACATTATGGAGTTTTGTCTCGGGGAGGATGCTCTCCGGTCCCCTGAACGCGCAAAATACGACCAGTATGGCCCTGATGTCTCCCGAGTTCGGTGGGATCGCCAGATAATAGCCGCTGCTGCTGTCGGCGGGGTTGAATGTGAACTTCTGGACTTGCTGACCCGTGGCCATCAGAAAAGGGACAATAGTTGTCGCCAGGAAGAGGAAACGTTTCATATCGCCTTGATTTATGAGGATTCCATTTTTTCATCTCCTTTCACTAAAAATCAAACCAGATTTTAAGCGAATTGAGAATTAAGCCATTATGTTTTCTTTCCGGTTGAAAGTGTGCGATTTTGATGCATCACCGTCCACTTTAATTCTTCGCTTAGGGGCGGTTAGAAGGCTGCGTTGATTAGCCAATCGCGGCCGGTGCGGGGCAGGGAAGCTCGGGAGGCGGGCCTGGAATTCGACATGGCTGCTGAATACCCCGAAGTGCCTCGCACGGGAGAAGATTTGGAGCTTCCCGCGCCTCCATCGGACCTGGCGGAGATACTATTTATATTTGCATCGATAGCTCTTTTACCAGGACGCATTTGTGAAAAAGAAAAGGAGGTATAGAATAGAAAAATTGCCACTGGAAAAGGCTGCGGAAATGATTAGGCAGGGGAGGAATGAATATATCAGCGGCCCAGGCTGCAATTGTCCTTAAATTTCTTCGGAAGTTGGCGGATGTTGTAGTTTCTGCTTACTTGGACCGTCACCGGTAGCCGTGAAAGAGTGAACATTTTCCGACCAAAAACGGCTTGGGAATACCCATCATTTTCAGGCCGTTTTTCTTCAGCTTTTAGTAAATTAATATAACCCTTCGAAATGAAAATATCAGGACCAGAACGTACCTGGACTACTGGATTCAGGAATAGAGAATTTGTTGAAGTTGGACTACATCTACCGGGATGGAGGCATAGAAAAGAAGCGAGAAGTAATTGGTTCGATGTCCCCGGAAAAATTGACTTTTGACGGGGAGCGACTTAGAGCCGCGCGGATCAATGAAGCGACCCGAATAATATATATGCTTGACAAGGCTTTTAGCGAAAATGGAAAAGGACAAAGCGGAGTATTTTCCACTTTGTCCTCTCAAGTCGGGATGACAGGACGCAAACAGCCTGATATATAGTTAATTATCAATCAGTTTTAAAAGAAAAAATATTAACTCACCACTTAGCTCACCGGTAAATAAGAAAGTGAAAGAACTTGAAGTAAAGTTAAAAAAATCGTCAGAGTAAGCCAAAAAAATTCTTATATGAAATGTATAGCCACTATTTGAACTGACAAATAGGAAATTGTAGTTTTCATTTATACTTAAAATTATTGAATTCATGCAGCAAACAAAAAATTATCTCCCCGGTTTATATTTTAGGTCGAGAATTAATCTATTCCGACCGTAAACTCTTTACGGGGTTGGCCAAAGCCGTTCTGATGGACTGGTAGCTGATTGTAAGGAAAGTAATGAGCAAAGTCACCACACCTGCTATAATGAAAATATCGGGTCCGATTTTAATTTTGTAGGCGAACCCATTCAGCCAGCTATTCATCATCCACCAGGCCAGTGGGAAGGCCGTAATAACTGCAATCAGGATCCATTTTAAGAAATCAGCTGACAGTAGGAATACAATATTACCGACCGTAGCGCCCACCACTTTGCGAATACCAATTTCTTTTTGTCTCCGTTGCGCAGTAAAAGCGGCCAGGCCGAATAGCCCCAGGCAGGATATAAGAATGGCCAGTCCGGTAAAATAGCGCGACAAAACAGCGACACGTTTTTCAGCTGTGTATTGGGCCTGGTAATCCTGATCCAGGAATTTATAATCGAAAACAAAACCGGGACTGTATTTCTGATGGAGCTTTTGGAGTTGATCTATAACTCGGCTTTCACTTCCAGCCTGTATTTTGACCATCAGGCAATACGTTAATAGCGGCTCCAGGCGAATGGCGAATGGTTTCACGCGCTCATGCAGGGATTCAAAATGGAAGTCTTTCACCACACCGGCGATTTTTCGATCTACACCCCACATTTTCACGGTTTTACCAATCGGATTTCTAAGTCCCATCATCTCAATGGCCGTCTGATTGAAAATGATCTCTGTACTATCCGAACTAATGCTCCCAGAAAATGGGCGGCATAGAAAAAGGGATTGCGGCAATGGTCAGCGATTTAACCGAAAACCCCAAAACAAATCAATGAAAAAGCTGATGATCATCGCATATTTTTTGATTGGGTCAGTAAAGGTGTCGAGCGCGCAATTCGTGATAGCGGACATCATCAAACTGGTCGTAACCAAAGTGATCAATGCTATAGATCTTGCCGTACAGCAGGTTCAGAATAAAACCATTGTGCTGCAGAACGCGCAAAAGGAACTCGAGAATACCATGTCCCAGCTGCAGCTGAATGATATTACGGATTGGGTCGAAAAACAAAGAAAGCTATACGCCGATTATTATCAGGAGTTATGGGAAGTGAAGCAGGTAATTTCGGATTATGATAAGGTGAAGTTAATTGTACGGCTGCAATCCCGGATTGTTTCGGAATATAACCAGGCCTCCTCACTTTTTAAGCAGGACAAACATTTTACGGCGGCGGAACTCGATCATATGGCGCAGGTCTATACCGGGATCTTGAACGGGAGTCTGCAAAATCTGAACCAGGCGCTGCTGGTAGTGAATTCACTCGTTACGCAAATGGACGATGCCGCGAGATTAAAGATTATTGATCAGGCTTCCGCTGGCATGCAAAAGAATTACGATGACCTGCAGAAATTCAATCAGCAGAATGTTCAGCTGAGCATGCAAAGAGCTGAAGGGGAAGCAGATGTTGAGACAGTAAAGAGATTGTACGGTTTGGAGTAGGGAATGATCTAAGGTGCCTCCTGCCTGCCTACACTCCTCCCCCTCCCGGAATTCCGAAAGGGATGAAGGAGGGCATAGGAGAATTTAAATGGGTTACTAAATGTAGACTTTTATGAAGCGATGGCATCTTTTGTTATGCACAAGTTGTGCCCTTTTTGGATCAGCACAGGCGCAAATATTGGGTGGTATTTTTTCCCAGAAGTCATCGGATCTGAAATCTGTCGCCAGGCAAATAGCGCTATTGCAGTTATATATCGGCTGGGTTGAGAAGGGATATAAGATCGCCCAAGTTGGATTGACCACCATTGGAGAAATCAAAAAAGGGGAGTTCAATCTGCACAGTGTTTTTTTTAATTCTTTATCCACAGTCAATCCGGAGATCAAAAGGTATTCTAAAGTAGGAATTATCATTTCTGATGAGATCTTTATTGTGCAAAATTTTAAAAAGATCTTAGGTGCAAAAAACCTTACTCCCTCTGAAATGAGCTGGCTGCAAACGGTTTATTCAAATATGCTAAATGTATGTACTAATTCTCTGAATGAGTTGATGGATGTCATATCGGACAAGGGCTACCGGATGCAGGATGCTGAAAGGATTAAAAGGATTGATAAGCTTTATGATGATATGCAAGGCAAAGTTGTTCTCACAAAGCAGTTTACGGGCGAGGTTTCGGTTTTGTCCGGTCAAAGATTGGCGGAAGAAAATGATATTGAGTCCTTACAAATTTTGGAATAAGAATGAAAAAGATGCTCATTTCGGTTTGGATTGTTTTTGGACTGGGTTCTTTGAACTGCCAGGCGCAAAGTTATGAACTCCAACGCCTCGTCCTGGACATTGAAAAGCTGGCGCAATTAAAAAGTATTTTAACCGATCTGGAAAAAGGCTATCAGATACTGGAAACCGGGTATTCAACCATCAACGATATTTCGGAAGGCAATTTCAATTTGCATAAAGCTTTTCTGGATGGATTGCTTGCGGTCAGCCCTTCGGTTCAAAAGTATTATAAGATCGCTCAAATTATCGATTGCCAGTCGAGGATTGTTTCAGAATACAAAGCTGCCCTGAAGAGGTTCAGACAGGACAGCCATTTTAATCCGGATGAAATTGTTTATATCGGGAATGTATATGATAACCTGGTCGATAAATCAGCTAAGAACCTGGAAACCCTGTTAAATGTGCTCGCCGCCGGCAAACTCAGGATGAATGATGCCCAAAGGTTGCAGGCCATTGACGGAATTTATGGAGATACGAAGAATCAATTTTTATTTCTCAGGCAATTTAATAACAGTACACAAATATTGGCCATCAATCGCTCTTTGGAAGCAGGCGATACCGAGACTCTGAAAAAGCTTTATGGTTTAGAATAGTATTTGAATTAGCGCACGGTTTTGATTTCAGTGAAGAGTGAAAAAGTGAATATGAAAATCAAAATGATATTTTGCAGCCTGGCAGTATTTGCCTTACCTTATTTTTCTTTTGCCCAGTCAGGGATTGGCAGCGATGTCAAAGGATTA
>JANWIY010000148.1 GCA_025449645.1 Chitinophagaceae bacterium
AGATCGTGGTCTGACCGCGGTGGTGGGTCTGGTGCTCGAATGCCTTGAGCAGCCACGCATAGCGGGTGTCTGTGATATTGCGCATGCCCGTAAGCTCGCCATATTTGGCTGGATCCAATCTTTTTATATACTGAAGGGCAATGTCGTAGCTTTTACTCACATAATATACGACGGAATCCTTGCCCTGCGCGGTGGAGCTATTTTCGAGGTAGCCGTCAGGCCAATCGATTTTTTCACCGTCATGCCAGTGGAACTCTTGGCCGGGAACCCAGTCGATCTTTTTACCAGTGGCGACCATGTTCAAGAAGACATTGTCCCAGGCGAGGTGCAGCATCTGCTCCGCGAAGCTGCGGATACTGTCGACTGGCCTGAAGGAATATTTGTCGGCCGGCATAGTATTGAGGTAGTCAAGTGTGTAGGCTTTCGCCCGTTGCCAATCCTTGAGGAATTGCGCCTTGATCTGGTCACTGGTGATGGCTTGGGCAGATGCGCCAGAGGTCAAGCCGGTGAAGATGGCGAGGGCGAAATAAATAACTATTTTTTTTACAGAAGAGTGACTCATTGCAGTAGTGTTTGACATAAATGTACCCTAATTTTCATTTTACCCGGATTTGGGAGGATTTGCGGGGACTTCTTTCCCATTGTAATAGGTGAATGCTAAATCAACGCTATATTCTCCGCGATTAGTTTTCTTCTGAGTTTCTAAATGATATACAATTGGAGCATTGTCTATTGATGTTTCGGTAATTAATGCAAGACTTTCACATTCCCAATCAATAAAGAAAGTTTTATCAGGCTATAATACTCCCCGAATATGAGACCAGGTGCAGAAACTAAAATAACGTTTGCTATTACGAACAATTAGCGTTATATTTGTTCATTATAGCGAACATTATGAATGAGAGATCCATCGCCCCGGTTCCTAAACTCCTGAAAATCATGGGGGAACTCGGGGAAAACATAAAACTCGCACGCCTTCGAAGGAAACTCACAACAGACCAGGTCTGCGAGCGCGCAGGCATTGGCCGGACCACGTTATGGCAGATTGAAAAAGGCGCACCCAATGTAACCATGGGAGCCTACGCGCAGGTGCTGTTTGTACTGGGTCTGGAAAAAGATATTCCAAAACTGGGCCTCGATGATGAACTCGGCCGACGTTTGCAGGATGCGAACCTGGAACCCGGGAAAAGAGGACCGAAGAAAAAATAAAGCGATGGACATCCTAGTATACGCGGACTGGTTTGAATTAAAGGGCCCGACGAGAATGGGTACCTTATCCGTCATGCATGTAAAAGGGCGGGAAGTTTTTTCATTTGCTTATGATAAAGAATGGCTGAACAGAGGACAGGCTCAGATGCTCGATCCGGATCTGCATCTATTTTCAGGACCGCAGTACGCAGTGACGGATAAAAGGAATTTCGGGATGTTCCTGGATTCCTCGCCGGACCTCTGGGGACATGTACTCATGAAAAGGCGAGAAGCCATCGCCGCAAAACTTGAAAAACGAAAAGAAAAAACACTTTTCCAGGAAGACTACCTGCTCGGTGTCTTCGATCAGCAGCGCATGGGCGCCCTGCGTTTTAAATTGTCGGAAGACGGGCCCTTCTTAAGTGACAATGCCGATCACACTGCGCCACCGTGGACCTCGCTGCGGGAACTGGAATTCGCGAGCCTGCAGCTGGAGAAAGAAACGTTGTCGGACAAAGATTCACTGAAATGGCTGAATTTGTTACTCGCACCCGGAGCTTCTCTTGGTGGTGCCAGACCGAAAGCCGGCGTTGCAGACGAAAAAGGAAATCTCTGGATAGCTAAATTTCCGGCTGCCGCAGACCGCGCAGATACCGGCGCCTGGGAAATGATCGCCAACGAAATGGCTAAAGAAGCGGGCCTCGACGTGGCAACCGGACAGGCGAAACGTTTCAATGACAAACGGCACACGTATTTATCAAAGCGCTTTGACCGGATCGGCACGAAACGCCGGGTACATTTTGCTTCCGCCATGACACTGCTGGGCCGGAGCGATGGCGCAGAAGACATGTCTTATCTGGATATCGCGGGCTTCATCATCAAAAACGGGGCGGACCCGAAACAGGATCTCGAAGAACTCTGGCGCAGGATCGTCTTTAATATCGCAGTGAAAAATACCGACGACCATTTGCGAAACCATGGTTTTTTGCTGACGGCCGGCGGATGGTCGCTATCGCCAGCATACGATACCAACCCCAATGAGCAGGGCCGCGGACTGACACTGAATATTTCAGAAACGGACAACGCATTGGACTTTGGCCTCGCCCTCTCCGTGGCAAAATATTTCCGGGTGGAAAAGGATTCGGAATCGATTCTGAAACGGATCCGGCGCGCTGTCAGCAAATGGGAAACGATTGCAAAAAAATATGCCATCCCCGCTGCTGAAATCAGCCGGATGGCAACCGCATTTGAAGAATAAGTAATGAAAAGGATAATTGCCTGTCTATTGCTTAATTAATGCAAGGTAAGGCCATGGACAAAGGCCAATGCTGTAACATATATTTTCCAAACCCGTCATATCCCTATGTTTAATGAATGATCCATTCGGGCAGTGGATTGGAAAAATGGCTGTGGATAAGCGTACAGATTGCGTATCGATATCGAACATGTGTCACTAAACTGTTAGTTTAAAACAATGATTGTGAATATATTGCAGTCTGGCATTTTTTAGGTGGTATCTGGCATCAACTGCACTGGCAGCGGCGTAAAAACAGGCTAAGAACAGAATAAAAACAGGTCCATGATAAAGAATTTATTGCTTATTGCCTTCCGCAATTTTAAAAAAGACAAGTGGTACAGCCTGCTCAATATATTGGGCCTTACCATCGGAATTACATTCAGTCTGTTCCTTATTTTTTACATAACTGATGAACTGAACTACGATCGTTATAACGAAAAGGCTGACCGGATTGTCAGGATCGTTTCCTATATCCAGGAGCGGGATAAAAATACCGACTGGACGGTTACTCAGCTTCCGCTTGCCGCCACTTTAAAAAAGGATTTTCCTGAAGTGGAGGAATCGGCCAGACTGCTTGCCAGGGAAAGGACATTATTCAAAAAGGGTAATGAGGGTTTCTATGAGACAAAAATTTATTATGCTGACAGCAGCATTTTCAACATATTCTCCTACAAGTTTGTGGAAGGCAATGCTGCTAACGCCCTGAATAAGCCGAATAGCATTGTCATTTCCAGGACACTTGCTGAAAAATATTTTGGAAAGAACAAGCCTGCTTTTGGTAAAACAATGAAAACAGTATATGATTTGTATAAGGTGACAGGTGTTATAGAAGATGTTCCAAGAAATTCCCATTTAAGGTTTGACATGTTGATATCCATGTCCACGATCTTAAAGGGCCCCAATGACGGCCAGGATAACTGGGGAAATTTTAACAACTTCACGTATGTTTTGTTGAAACCAGGCACAAGCGCGGAAGCATTTAATAAGAAACTAATCCCCATGTATGAAAAGTATATGGCGCCGATTTTCGCAAAATTCAATGTGAAGATTCATTATGGTGTGCAACCCATCACATCTATTCATCTTCATTCGAAATTAGAAGGAGAGCCGGAAGAGGCAGGAGACATGTCGTATATCAGGATTTTCTCTGCCGTTGCTTTTTTTATGCTGCTGATAGCATGCATTAATTATATGAATCTTACTACGGCCAGGTCTGCCAGGAGAGCGAAAGAAATTGGTATCCGCAAGGTGGCAGGCTCAACAAAAAAACAACTGGTAGGGCAATTCTTAAGTGAGTCATGCATTACGTCACTCGCTGCCTTGCTATTAAGCATTATACTTGTCATTCTTTTAATGCCTGCCTTCAATTCAATTTCCGGCAAGGAATTCACAATGCAAACCTTGTTACAGCCCTTTAATATTTTATTGCTGATTGTAATTCTTTTGTTTACAGGATTTGTGGGCGGCAGTTACCCTGCGTTTTATCTTTCCGGTTTTCAACCGGTGAGCATTTTAAGGGGCGCCCTTTCAAAAGCATCAGGTAATGTAAACCTGCGCCGGACCCTGGTTGTCTTACAGTTTTCCATTTCCATGATCATGCTGATCTGCACCTGGGTAGTATATTCACAGCTTTCCTATATACGGAAGAAGGATGTTGGGTTTAATAAAAACCAGGTAATGATGATCGTTGTGAACACAGGAGAGGATGAACGTAGCAAGATATTTGCCATGAACAATGAATTTCGTAATCTGCCCGGAGTAAAGACAGTAGGAACAGGTAATAACTATCCGGGAACTCCAAACATCAACCTGAACCTGTTTACGGTACAGACAAATACTGGTCATGTTGACAAAGGGATTGAAGATTATGGTATTGATGAAAATTACCTGGCAGCGCTTAGTATTCCCGTAGTGAAAGGCCGTAATTTTTCAGGGCCCTCGGATACATTGCACAGTATTATGGTGAATGAGGCCCTGGTAAAACACTTTAGATGGGATAATGCGATAGGAAAGCGCGTCACATTTCCCGGAGATACTTCAGGGCGCTCCCTTGAAGTAATAGGTGTGGTAAGGGATTTCAATCAAAAATCTTTATATAATACAATTGGGCCGCTCCTTCTATTTTATTCACCAAATAGTAATATTATACAGGTAAAACTGAATCCGGGCGATATTAAAACCTCCATCACAAAGGCTGAAAGTATTTGGAAAAAATATTTTCCCCAGTTGCCATTTGAATATAAATTTCTAGATGATGATTTTAATTCGCAATATGCAGCGGACCAGAAGCGCGGAAAAATATTTGCAGCTTTTTCCGTACTCACCATCCTGATCACCTGCCTGGGACTGCTGGGGCTTACGGCATTCACCACGCAGCAAAAGCAGAAAGAAATCAGCGTGCGAAGGGTGATGGGTGCCAGTGTGATGCAGGTAGTTACGCTGATCACCAAAAACTATTTGTGGCTATCATTAATTGCAGCTGCAATTGCCTTTCCAGTTGCCTGGTATTTTATGAATAACTGGCTGCACATATTTCCTTATAATGGCGGCATATCTGCAGTTCCGTTTATATTATCTGCTTTTGTGATTGTACTTACGGCATCGTGCACAGCCATGTTCCATTCTGCCAGGGCAGCCCTGGCAAATCCGGCAAGAATCTTAAAGACGGAATAAAAGCATGATTTACTCATGGGTGATGAGGAAGCCTACAAATGAATTATTATGCTCCTTCACTTCCACAGTAAAAGAAATGTCATAACACATTTTACTTAATCTTTTGCCCTTTTGTTTGCTGCCCGTTTTGATAAAGTATCAAATGATTCGTTTTTCTTTCGGGATCAGAAACGAATTCGAGCTGAGCATCTACGACTTTCAAAAAGAAGAAATTGGTTTTTTCAGCATACAAAGCGAATTTGGGATGTCCTATCGCCTGCACCTGCAGCGCACCATTTTCAAGCGTGATAACGATATGAAAGGCAGGAGCCAACTCGTACTCACCAACAAATTTTTTCAATGTAGTGGTACCTACACTGATTTCTTTTCTTGCAGCCGGCATCGGCGACGATTCAGCGGGATCCAATTTTTTAGCGGTCATTTTCTGACCGTTCTGGTATAGCACCAGGTGATCCGTCTTCCCATCAACACCGGTTATGAATTCAACCTGTGCGTCGACAGTTTTTAAAAAAAAGAAATTGTACTTTTCTGCGAATGAGGCATTTTTCCCCTGACCCGTCGCCTGAGCCTGGAGAAGACCATTCCTCTCCACCGCTCTGCGTTTCGTTTTATTCTGTTCGTACTCAGCGAAAATTCTTCGTCCGTCCAGGTGATTGTCGATGGAAAGTATGGCCTCTTTGATATCGGTCA
>JANWIY010000149.1 GCA_025449645.1 Chitinophagaceae bacterium
AAACCAGAACGCGTATTGACTCATGAATTCATAATTGAGCGCTGTGATCGGCAGATCATCCCGGTGAAATTTCCATTGAATAAATGAACGGGTATGTTTAAGCGAAGTGATATAGCGCTCTAACGTTCCAGCGGCAAATCCTTTACCTACCAAAGCCGTAACCTGGTCATTGTGTTCCTGAAAAACGTCCAGGATCATTCTTGGTTTTTCGGTAATGCCATTCCACTTGTTCCTAAAATGAGCGAGGGTGACTGGCTTATCTTCCTGGATCATTTCCCTTTGGTAATTATATACTTTGTTGCGAAGCAAATCAAGATATGCATTCAAGCTTCTAGCTTCTTCCAGACTACCTTTTGCTTTGCCGGAAATGGACGACCACTTATCTTTTTCGATTGTCCGCTTGATGGAAATTTCCATCCGCTGTCCATCAATGGTGACCCGCAGATAAATGGCAAGTAACGAAGCGTTTTGAGATTTTGTTCTTTTGCCATGAAACAGCACACTGAGTCTGGTGTCCATAAATACCCGTTTTAACTGTTTAAAATTAGATTCCCTGAGACTGGAAGTCAAGATGTCCAAATGCTGAACTGCTTGCCTGGCCTGGGTTTCGGGAAAATTCGGGAGTCATCGTACCGATACATGGATGACTCCCGAATTTGTACCCTGAACTCTGGGTAATTTTGAACAATTCCGAAAGGGTCTAAAAATAGAAAAGCCCGTAAACCAATAATTTACGAGCTTTTGATTTGTTTTGATATGCTACTCAGCGGAGAGGGCGGGATTCGAACCCGCGATAGCGTTTCCACTATACACACTTTCCAGGCGTGCTCCTTCAACCACTCGGACACCTCTCCATTTTTAAGAAAAAAAATCAGGCGGCAAAAATAAGCCTTCCCCTGCTTACGAAGCGAATATTTTTAATGCATTGGATGTTGTCACAGACGCGACTTCTTCCACGCTTACTCCTTTGATTTCTGCAAGTTTCGACACAATATAAGTCAGGTAACTGCTTTCATTGCGCTTTCCACGAAAAGGCACCGGCGGCAAATAAGGTGCATCTGTTTCCAATACAATATGCTCAAGCGGAATATTTTTTAACGCTTCTGGCAGGCTGTTCTTCTTGTAGGTAAGTGTTCCGCCAATGCCAAGATAAAATCCCAGCGCCACAATTTCCCTGGCCGATTTTTCATCTTCGTTGAAGCAATGAAATATTCCGTTGAGGTTGCCTTTCTGATGCTGCCGCACCACGCCAATACTTTGTTCCATAGATTGCCTTGAGTGGATCACAATGGGTAAGTTGTACTGAAGCGCCCATTCTATTTGCTGATGAAAGGCCTGGTATTGCTGGGTTTCAAAGTTCCGGTCCCAATAAAAATCCAATCCGATTTCACCAATTGCGGCAAAGTGCCGGCTGGCAATGGAAGTTTCAACCCGATTAAGTTCTGTACGAAAATCCTCTTTTACAGAGCAGGGATGCAATCCCTGCATGGCAAAACATTCACCTTGAAACCGGGCTTCCAAGGCATATAACAAAGGCTCCGTTTCCCGGTCGATCGAAGGCAGGTAAAATCGCTTTATTCCTGCATTCCTGGCCCTTTCCATCACCTCATCTATGTCATCCGCAAAGTCCGGCAGGTATAAATGACAATGGCTATCAATCAGTTCCATATCTGTTCTTTATTGGGTTAACCAATGCCTTCCGATTCTAAAGTATCAAAATTCATAAACTAAGTATAAACCCCTAGGCCGCTTTTTTTCTGGCTTTTTTCCCTTTTTTTACCTCTTCGCGTACAGGCTCAAAATAGCTCTATCGGCATGGTTATCTGTGAAATATGTTTGGTGAATCAAAAAAAGTTCTACCTTTAAATCAGTTTTCATAGGGTACGGATTAAAAACGGGCCAGGGTGTCTACCCCGGCCCAATTCATTTGACAGATCGCCGGCTTCAGCAATTTCCTTTTTTAAAAATATATTTTACACAATTGCTTCAAAGGAATATCCCTTGTTGGCAAAATAAACCAACACTTCCGGCAGCGCTTCCTGAACTACAGGTAAACTTTTTGCGCTGTCGTGGAAAACGATAATACTTCCCGAAGCAGCATTTTTTATTACCCTGTTCGCGGCCGTTTTTCCATTTACCGCAGGATCAAAATCACCGCTGAGCACATCCCACATGATTAATTTATATTTTAATATGAGCGTGAGATTTCTGATCTGAAACGCAGAAATCCGGCCATAAGGCGGCCGGAATAAATTGCTGTCAATTACCTCCCTTGCTTTCTCCACATCTGCGATATAAAGTTTATCTGCCGTTTTCCATCCGTTCAAATGCCCTTGCGTATGATTGCCAACGCGGTGTCCTTCCACCAGTATTCTTTTATACATATCCGGTTCAGCAATTACATTTTTTCCAATACAAAAAAAAGTTGCTTTTGCATTGAACCGCCTGAGCTGATCTAAAACAAAAACCGTTGCAGCCGCATGCGGGCCGTCGTCAAAGCTAAGGTAGATCACTTTCCTGTTTTCAGGCATGCTCCAAACACCAGACGGATAGAGTTTCCTCAGCCATCCGGGGGTTTTTGTAAAATAAAGCATGCTGCAAATTAATTCAGAAGCTGTTGATATGGATCACTTCGCCGTTTTGCCGGAATATCTTTCCGTTATCCTTTAAAAAAATCTGCTGGGTCCTTTCATCCGTAAGGAGCTTGTCCATATATTTCTTTACCTCATCATTGGTAATGGTTACCGGCTGGCCCCTAAAAAATGCCTGATCACAGTATCCTTTCAGCAGGGGGTCGAGCATGCTGTAAAAGAGATCTCTGTCCGCAAATATATCCGACCCGATCACTTTGTCTCCCGACATGCACACAAATCCGATCACCGTGCTGTCCATCTTTCTAAATTTATCCTGGAAAAAACGAAAATACTCGTCCTGCAGGGGCATTCTTTTTTTATCCGAATAACGGGACAAATAACCGAGGCTTTTGTTTTTTATATTATTTTCTCCCAATTGTCTTGAAATTTCCTGCCAGATCAGCACCTGGTTCTTGTCTACGTCCAGCACTTTTCTCAATGCAGGATTTGCAAAAGTGCCATAACCGAATTTTTTCTCCTTGTCACTCCATCTGCCTTCTTCCACACACATCACGGAAATGTATTGATCCCTGCCATCGGGCGTCAGCAGGCTGTCCCGGGTAACCATCCGGTCCTGCCTGCCACCGGAAATGATTTCTCCTGATGCGACGTATATGGTTTTGTCGGAATGATTCTGTATGCGCAGATAATGCACATTTTCTGTGGATGCCGTACCTCTTTCGGAAACTGTTGCAAGTCCTTTTTCGAGGGCCTTGCTGAGCGAAATAATGCCGGTGCGGGAACCGCCCATGCCCTGTTTGGGCCGGATTGGAATGAGCTTCAGGTTCTTAAATTCTATGGCGCTGTCGTAATCAACATACACCGTTTCGTAGGTAATTTGTTGCGCTTGCACAAAGGCGTGGAGGCCGAGGAGAAAAAAAACGGCGAAAAAAAATTTCACCCGTGAATATACAATTTCATAAATCAACCCGCAAGATATAAGCGGAGATTAACATTTATCTTTGCATCCCATGGAAAAAAAGATCCGGGTAAGGTTTGCTCCCAGTCCTACAGGCGGTTTGCACCTTGGTGGCGTACGGACCGCGCTGTACAATTTTCTGTTTGCCAAACAGCATGGAGGTGATTTTATATTGCGGATTGAAGACACGGACCAGTCGCGATATGTTCCGGGCGCTGAAGAATATATCAATGAAAGCCTGAAATGGTGCGGACTTGAACCGGATGAAAGTCCCCTCAAAGGAGGTCCCCTGGGACCCTACCGACAGAGCGAGAGAAAAAGTATCTACCGGGAATATGCCGATCAATTGGTGAAATCTGGGAAAGCCTACTACGCATTCGACTCGCCCGAAGAATTGGAAACCATGCGCTCTAAATACAGGACTGCAGATAATCCTTCGCCACAATATGATCGCAGGACCAGGGAACATATGCGCAATACGCTTAGCCTGACTTTCGAAGAAACGGAAAGGCTGATGGCAGGAAATACAGCTCATGTGATCCGGATCAAAATGCCGGATAAGGAAATTGTGTATCTGCAGGACATGATCCGTGGCGAAGTGATTTTTGATACATCACTGCTTGACGATAAAGTATTGCTGAAAGCGGATGGCATGCCCACCTACCATCTTGCGGTGGTAGTGGACGATTACCTCATGAAGATCACCCATGCTTTTCGCGGAGAGGAATGGCTTCCCAGTGCGCCGGTGCACGTGCTGCTCTGGAGATATTTATTCGGAGAGGACCTGATGCCGGAATGGGCACACTTTCCGCTGATATTAAAACCGGATGGAAACGGAAAACTGAGCAAGCGGGACAGTGCAAGGTTGGGCATACCCATATTTGCGATGGATTGGAAAGATCCAGCCACAGGCCAAACCATTACGGGATTCCGGGAAAGCGGATTTTTGCCGCAGGCATTCGTGAATATGCTGGCCGTACTTGGATGGAATGACGGCACTGAGCAGGAATTGTATTCACTGGATGATCTGGTGGATAAATTTTCCATTGACAGGGTGCATAAGGCCGGGGCGAGATTCAACTATGAAAAAGCCAAATGGTTTAACCATGAATGGATCAAAAGATTTTCAACCCATGCGTTGGTTCCTTTTGTAAAAAAAGTATTTGAAGAAAATAACCTTCGAGTGGCAAATGATGCATCGCTGATCCCAGTGATCAGTCTGATTCGCGACCGGTGCAGCCTGCTTGGTGATTTCTATATCCAGGGTAAGTTCTTTTTCACCGCCCCGCAACAATGGGATCTGAATGCAATTCGGTCCAAATGGAATGGGCAGAAAGCAGATTTTTTTAAGGAATATATAGAAATCCTGGATAAAATTCCTGAGTGGAACGCAGCCAGCCTCGAGTCCGCTTTCAAGGCCATTGCCGCAGAAAAAAATATTAAGGCCGGCGAACTTCAGCTACCCCTGCGCATAATGCTGGTTGGTGAAAAATCAGGTCCGCCTGTTTTTGAAATCGCGGCAATTTTGGGAAGCGCCGAAACAATAAAAAGGATCAGGTCACTGATAAATTCGGGTAGTTTACAGTAACTTCCTTTCATGCAAAAGGTAAACAGGTTACTTTACTTCCTTGCTTTCGTAAAGCTCATCCTCCCCTTCTTTTTACAAAACCCGGTTTATGAACCGCACCGCGACGAATTCCTCTATCTTGCAGAAGGGAGTCATATGGCATTCGGATATATGGAAGTACCGCCCCTGCTCTCGGTTTTTGCATGGCTCACACATCTTTTTGGTGATGGCATGTTCTGGATTAAAATATGGCCATCCCTGATTGGTTCTTTTAATTTCATACTGGCGGGAAAAATTACCGTTTCCCTGGGAGGGAAATCCTATGCCATACTTCTTCTTTTCCTGAGTTTTATTTTCAGCGCTTTTCTGAGGGTGCATTTCCTCTTTCAACCGAATTGCCTGGAGGTCTTTTTCTATACCGTCATTGGTTACGGTCTGATCCGATATATCCAGACTTCCGAAAATAAATGGCTTTATATAGCGGGCATCGGTGCTGGTCTTGGTTTAATGAGTAAATATTCGGTAGCTTTTTATCTCATTGCTTTAACGATCTCGCTTTTGGTTACCCCGCAAAGAAAGATATTCCTGAACAGGCATCTGTATTTTGCGTTTGGGATAACCGTCGCCCTCATTCTGCCCAATTTTATCTGGCAGTATACTCATCATTTCCCCGTGATCTTTCATATGAACGAACTCAGGCAACAACAATTGCAATACGTACCTCCCGCAACTTTCTTAAAAGACCAGGTGCTGATGTTCTTTCCCTGTTGCATGGTATGGATCTCGGGATTGATTTTTTTACTGACTAACCGGCAGGGCCGCCCGTTTTTATTCCTCGCCTGGGGCTATGCCGGGGTCATCGCTATACTGCTCTGGTTCCATGGAAAGAATTATTATGCCCTGGGCCTCTATCCTGTTCTGCTTGCATGTGGTTCATATGCAATTGAAAAATGGACCGCCAGGCGGCTATATTTTTTACGTTATGTGATCTGTATCTGGGCTGTCCTGTTCGGATCTTATTTCACCATCATCATGTTACCGCCGCTGAAACCCGCTGCGTTGGCAGATCTTTACAGGAAGATGCACACCGCCAATACGGGGGCGCTGCGATGGGAGGATCTGCAAAATCATTCCTTGCCGCAGGACTTTTCCGATATGCTGGGTTGGAATGAAATCGCGGAAAAAATAGGTTCAGCCTATCATACCCTGAACAGCGGGGAGAGAAATCAGACAGTTATTTTTTGTGATAATTACGGGATGGCCGGCGCCGTGAATTATTACAGAAAAAAATATGGTCTGCCGGAACCCTACAGCGACAATGCCAGCTTTCTCTACTGGCTGCCCCCGCATATGCCCATGCATAACCTGGTATTGATCACTGATGACACCACGGAAATGAAGCATGATTTCATAAAAGAATTCTCAAGTGCTGTGCTGTACGATAGTGTCAGGAGCCCTTATGCCCGCGAACGCGGCGATCTGATCATTATCTTAAAAGGCGCTGACGACCGGTTCAGGAAATTTTTTGAGGAAAAGATTGAGGAGGACAGGAGGAAATTGGTGGAGCATTAGGGAATGGCTGATGGTAGATGGTAGATGGTATATGGTTGATGGAGTTCAGGTGCGAATCTCCGACTAAAGTCCATCCACCATCAACCATATACCATCTACCATCCACCATCAACCATCAACTATTAATAACTAATTTCGCCCCATGACAAATCCCCCCATCCGCGTACTGGTTGCCAAAGTCGGGCTTGACGGCCATGACCGCGGCGCAAAAGTAATTGCCAGTTCATTGCGCGACGCGGGTATGGAAGTCATTTATACGGGTCTCCGCCAGACCCCTGAAATGGTTGTAAATGCAGCTCTTCAGGAAGACGTAGACGCCATTGGAATAAGTATTCTCAGTGGCGCGCACATGACCGTTTTTCCAAAACTCATCAACCTCATGAAGGAAAAAATGATGACCGGTATCCTGCTTACAGGAGGCGGAATTATTCCTGAAGAAGATATGAGAGCACTCCAGGCAATGGGTGTGGGAAAGCTGTTTGCCCCGGGAGCCACAACCACAGATATTGCAGAATATATCCGGCAATGGGTTTCAGATAATAAACGAAGTTAAAACCAACGACACCTGAACAATGCACCAGACCTTATTAACAGCGATTGCGGAGAATATTTTTACGATTACGATCAACCGGCCTGAAAAATTGA
>JANWIY010000150.1 GCA_025449645.1 Chitinophagaceae bacterium
CAGCTTTGTAAATGAGGAAGTGATCTGTTCAATATGGAACTTCATTATAACACTTCGCTATCAATGCCCTCTGCAACGGCATCCTTCAACGGGAACATTGCAGAAGAGGTCTGGAAGGGAGGATACGATGAATATTTCCGGGCATTCCGCTATAGCTATGACCAGGCCAACCGCCTTACTGACGCCACTTATGGTTATACCTTTGTAAACCAGTACGGCGTGGAATGGTACCTCACCAAACGCTACAATGAATCGGGCATTGTCTATGATCATAACGGAAACCTCCAGTACCTGCTTCGCTATCACGGAGATTGGAACCAGATTGACTACCTGGCCTACCAAAACTATAACGGCAACCAGCTGGGGCAGGTTCAGGACTGGTCGGGTTCTCCATCACCGGTCGGCTTTCAGGATAAATATAGCGGCGGGAACGATTACACCTATGATGCCAACGGGAACCTGACCAGCGATTACAATAAAAGTATTACTTCCATCACCTATAATTATCTGAACCTTCCGAGTGTTGTAACCATTACCAGCAAGGGAACGATCACCTACAGCTATGATGCGGGAGGTAATAAACTTGAAAAGTCAACCCTGGATCAAACGGTAACACCCAACAAAACAACGAACTACTTTTATGCCGGGGATTTTGTGTACCGCAACGATACGCTCGAGTTCATATCGAGTTCAGAAGGCAGGCTCCGTCCCGTAAGGATCGACACTACGCAGGCCATCTCCATCTCTAATTTGAAATATATCTATGATTATTTTCTAAAAGACCACCTGGGCAGTGTGCGGGATGTGCTTACCACCGAGCAGCAGACGGATCTCTATGCTGCTACCATGGAAACCGTAGCGGCATCAAAGGAAGATGCCCTGTTCAGCAACGTCAGCAGCTCTGCCACATCCGTCCCTGCCGGATTTACCAATGATAACAATAACAAGATGGCCTCCAGACTAAACGGGGCAGTTAATATTACTGGCAACACGAGGGTCGGGCCCAGCATTGTATTAAAAGTAATGACGGGTGATACGATCAGCATCTCCACCTGGAGCTGGTATAAACGACAAAAGTATATGAAGCAGAAAGTAACCCTTCAAGTAAAAGAAATATTAAGCGTGAAGAAGAATATAAAAAATTAAATATTCCAAATGAAACTCATAAAGTAGGTCAATAATTATGGCTCAAATGGATTTTTATTTTAATAACAACGAGATTAAAGAATTATTTTGGTATATTAATTTCAAGGATGGACAGTTAATTCCAGATATCGCTTTTAATTCCGATCAATATACTGTTATATCTACATACGAAGATTTTTATAAATGTCAGCAAACGGAAACTGCTCATTTCTTCTTAATAGCTAAGGACTTTTATATTGAGTCTCTCGTAGTCACTAGAAATCGATTTATGAAAGGTGAGAAATACACTGTAAATCAACGTGAGGGCGGCCCATACATCGATTTAATGTTTTTTAGAGAGTATCCCGAAGATGCAGTCATTCACCATAAGGCTTCTACTATAGATATATATGCTAAATTCATTCATGCTCATGATAATGCAGAATTTAAGGCGACAAATGAATTGAAAGAATACTACAGTGATATAGTTAGGTACATCAAGAGTAAGTGTAAAATTATTAAATTGAATAATAAGAAATATTGGATAGGAAAAGAAGCTTTAAAGGAATTGCAGATAGCTCCTTAGTTTATTGCAAACCACCCGCCGATGACATTTATCCTGATATTTTTAATGCTGATACCATTAAGCTCGAACTGATAAAAAAATGAAGTTTTGTATCATTTTTCAATCAGTAATGTATTAAAAAGCCGCAGACATTCGCTCTGCGGCTTTTTAATGGGTATATGATACTCCCCCTTTGCGATTACCAAAAGGTGATGGTGTTAAGTTAAGATTTAGTTGAAAGTTCCTTTTTATTATGCCGCTTTTTTACCTGGGATTAGCTTCCGGTAATTGTGTTTTTGTTTTGTCGTCTGATGCTTTTTATTGTTATATTGGGTAATGTGATTTTGAACTCCTTCATAAAGTTCAAAACCATCATCTCCCGGCTTCAGCGTGTAAACCAAATTAATCGAATTCTAATCAGTTATTCTTATATTGTAAACAACATGCAAGAAATGAACATTATTAATTTAACCGCAGGTGCGCAGATGCAGTTTTAGAATATGGTTTATAATTACCCGACAGGAGCAAGGCGAGAGGATGAGCATTAAGGTAAAGGCACAAATTGAATTTTTTTTGGTCAAAAAAATCTTATGCAAAATAATTTTACGAAGTTCCTATTATCGGCAGCCATATCCATTACCATTCAAACCACCCAAGCCCAGGATAAAAATGATTATCTGCGCATAAGGCCATTCGATTCAGGCTGGCGGTTCTCAAGAACCACCACAACGGATGCGCAACTGCCGGATTTTAATGATTCCAAATGGAGACTGATCGACCTGCCGCACGACTGGAGCGTTGAAGATATCCCGGACCAGGTAAGTGGTAAAACGATCGGCCCTTTTTCAAAAGACAGTCCCGGCGGTGCAGCCACCGGTCATACCGTCGGCGGCACGGGCTGGTATAGAAAAGCATTTACACTTCACGCTACTGATGCAGGCAAACTGATCTCCGTTTATTTCGAAGGCGCATACATGGAAACAGATGTTTGGGTAAATGGGAATCATGTCGGCGAACATAAATATGGTTATACATCCTTTTATTTCGATATCACAAAATATTGCAAGCCTGCAGGACAAGTAAATATCATGGCCGTGCGCGTGGTAAACAATGGAAAGAACAGCCGCTGGTATAGTGGTTCGGGCCTTTACCGCCACGTTAAGTTAATCGTCACTGATCCGCTTCATATTGATCAGTGGGGTGTTTACATCACTACCCCAAAAGTTTCTCCCCAATCAGCAATCGTTAAGATCCGTACAAAAATTATAAACAGCGCGCATTCGATCCTAAGTGCAAGAATTCAAACTCGTATTTTGGATGCGGCCGGCAAAAGGGTCACACAAACAGAAATCACAAAATCAATTCCTGCCAATAGTCATAGTGATGTTTTACAAAGCTTGGACCTAAAATCTCCAAAACTCTGGTCATTGGAAACTCCAAATCTTTATCGCGCCATAGTGACGGTGCTGAAAAATAAAAAAGCAAAAGACGCCATCACGACTCCGTTTGGAATAAGATCAATAAGTATTACAACCGAAAATGGTCTCCTGCTCAATGGCAAAAAGCTTGAACTGCGGGGAGGCTGTGTGCATCAGGACAATGGTGTATTGGGTTCTGCTGTCATTGACCGCGCGGAAGAAAGAAGGATTGAACTGCTGAAATCAAATGGGTTCAATGCCATCCGCTGCAGCCATAATCCGCCGTCCGAAAAATTCCTGGAAGCCTGCGACAGGCTCGGAATGCTGGTGATTGATGAAGCGTTTGACCAATGGGAGAAACCCAAGAATCCTGACGACTATCATCAGTTTTTCGATGCCTGGTGGGAAAGAGATTTCTCTTCGATGATCCTGCGCGACCGTAACCATCCTTCCATCATCCTCTGGAGTATTGGTAATGAAATTGAAGAGCGTGCTGATACCTCAGGACTGGAGATCGCTAAGAAGCTGATTACAAAAGCAAGAGAACTCGATCCGACGCGTATGATTACCGAAGCTATTTGTGAATTCTGGGAACATCCCGGTCGCCCATGGGATGAAACTGCGCCGGCCTTTGCCCTGCTCGATGTGTCGGGTTACAATTATCAGTGGGGACGTTATGAAAATGATCATAAGAATTTTCCGAACAGAATTATGATGGGAACGGAATCTGTTCCGCAACATGCTTTTCAAAACTGGGATCAGGTTGAAAAACATCCTTACGTGATCGGCGATTTTGTATGGACCGCAATCGACTATCTTGGCGAATCTGGTATCGGACACAGCGACTGCGATACAGGAAAAGCTACACAACAGGAACCATGGCCTTGGTTCAATGGCTATTGCGGCGATATTGACCTTATCGGGGGGAAAAAGCCGCAATCTTATTATCGCGACATAGTATGGAGAAGAACTAAGGTTGAATTGGCTGTTCACGTTCCGCATGTATCAGATTGTAAGGAGCGGATAAGCTACTGGGGTTGGCCGGATGAAGAGCAAAGCTGGACATGGCCCGGCAACGAGGGAAAAATAATGGAAGTAAATGTTTATTCGCGGTCACCCAGGGTTCGTTTGCTGCTCAATGGGAAAACTATTGATGAAAAAACTCCGGATAGTTTACTCACCGCAAAATTCGAATTACCTTATGCGCCCGGCGAATTAAAGGCAGTCAATGTTGAAAATGGAAAAGAAACAGCAAGCGTTGTGTTCACCACTGCTGGTGAAGCAAAAGGCTTGCGCCTGAAAGCGGACAGGCAGCAGATTAATGCATCGAGAAATGATTTGTCTTTTGTAACGGCTGAAGTAGTGAATGAAAAAGGAAATCTCATACCCAATGCAGTTATTCGTGTGCAGTTTACCATCAGCGGCAGTGGGGGACTGGCAGGCACCGGAAACGCAAACCCGGCAGATATGATGAGCTTTAAGCAACCAAAGAGTAATACATTCAGAGGAAAATGCCTCGTTGTGCTTCGACCCAATGGCCTTCCGGGAAATATTACCCTTGAAGCAAGAGCAGATGGATTGGAGCCGGCAAAAATAGTTGTGGAAACTAAATAGTGATTATTACAGCTTATTCATATTCCCTGTACGCACCAAATCTTGCCAGCCTGTCTTCACCGAGTTCCTGCGGAATAGGTAAATAATTTACTTTGAGCTTTTCACATACCTGCATCCACAATCCTGTGCGGGTATAGGTTTGATGGACTTTTTGCCAATGCGTATTCAACAATAAATCTTTTGCCTGTTGAATTTTACCCTCATCAATAAACAGTTGAATCCTTCTCTCAATTACCCATTCATCGTTCAACGCATCCACTTTGTCCAGCCATTCCTGGCGTTCGGCAATAGTTCCCTTGCCGATGCTGCGCAACAACTTATCACGCTCCACCACTACCTGCGGATGCAATTGAAGCCAGGGTTCGGTGATGCTTTCAAATGCCTGTCTTGCTTCAACTGTTTTACCATCCAGTTTCAGCAATCGTGCAAGCAGAACTTTCGCAACTCCTGCGTGGCAGGAAGAGAGTATGTAAATGGCGCTATCCTTTTTTGCCCTGCCTGCAAGCCCGGCGCCATAATAAAATTTCCAAAGATCAGCAGTTGATAGGCTTGAGCGGATAATAGCATATTGAAAAGCTTTATCCAGCTCTTCCATTCCTGAAGGCGCCCACAGGTCTTCATCAACAGAAGGTGGCTCCGGTAATTTCGCTTTCTGCCGAAACGCCTGCTCCACTTGTTGCCACACCTGCACTTCATGAGCCCTCGCCCATTGAAACATGGGAACTGAAGCAAGCGGACGCAATGCAACATCAGGAACTTTCAATGCATGGATATCCATTGGCATATCGCTGGGAAACCAATACTCCACATGATACTTTGTCTCCTTCGGTTTTAACTCCGTCTTGATGGATTGATCACTCAATGGTCCGCCCTGTATTTCAATATAAGGTTGATGCCTTATGGTACTCAGCACCGCCCACCCACTGTCTTCACCCGTACCGTAGCTCCACAATTTTACTCCGGGCGCGGTTTTCTCATCCGCAATATGATATAAGCCGGTGCCAAAAGACGGCGTGTACACGCCAAAAGCATTCGCATCTTTTGTTCTCCAGAAATAACCTGTCATTTCTTTAATGTCGGCTTCTGTTTTTGGTCCCTGTGTTTGCCAGTCAATCGTGTCAATCACAGAAGCGTGCCTCAACACTTTCCCATCGGGAAAAAAATATTTCGTATCAGGCGCGGAAGCCAATGCTGCGTTGCTCCAACTCATCCATGGATATGCCTCCCTTCCGGGATTATGATATACAACACGCTGAGACAAAAAATCATCTTTCTGGCCAAGCGAATATTCAACAGAATATTGCATGCCAAATCGCAATTCACGTTCGCCACAGGTCACGTAAATCCTGCCTCCGCTGCTATCAATCTTATACGAGAGCTTCTCGTTCTGCGAGGGGGAATGCGAAATAGGAAAACTCACTTCGATACCGCCAGCCGTAAAATAAAAGCGTGGCAAAATTCTCGTATACCGCACCAGGCCCGGTTGGTACAACACTTCCTTACCGGAAGGCTTCAGAACCATCGAGACCACTTTACCACCCAGATCAGGACAGATCCTGACGATCATGTGCATATTCTCCAGTACAATAAAATGATAATTTTTAAGCACAGGCCTGTTTGAGGTCTCCACATAACTCACATAAGGATATACGCCATTCGCATCATAAGCAGTTGGCACAGGGCCTGCGGGCGTAAGCTCACAGGTGAGCATATAATCATCGAATTCCTTACATGAAACTTTTTGCGCGCTACATGCTGATGCAATAATAACTGCAAAAGAAATCAACACAATTTTTATTTTCATTGCCGCGCTTTCTAAAATATACTTTAAATATTGTGTATCGCTGATCAGTCATCACTTCATGGCACTCAGGCTCTCACTCAATTCATTTATCATCTTCTTTCCTTTATCTACGTCTTCCTTCAATTTCTCCTCATTAAAATCTTTTTCAGCATTTAATGTTTTCAGATGCGTGTCCAGTGCAGCGGTCAGGTTCTTCACTCTTCTGTCGCCCGATTTCATGGCAAGCGCTTTCAGGATCCTCATCTTCTCATGATCAACGATACCCTCTCTTATTTTTTCAAAACGAATACAGCTATTACCACCCGGATAAACCAAATAACAATCACCGGCGGGCCATGAGCCATAGCGGGCATCACGCATGGGGTCTGCCGGCCAGGAATCGTAGGCCCATCGGAGGAATCCACTGTAGCCATGTGCAGCGGAGTACCAGCCCATCCATCTTCCTTCTATAGGCGGAGAAAACAAAAAATTATTAGGCTTTGCGGGGTTACAACAAACATAGTATGTGGTTGTTTGCCCTCTGGCTGTTCTCTTATTTACCTCATCCACGCCGGCTTCATTTCCATAAAGAAAACAATAATCATTTAGCAGGCTGTCGAGTTGTTTGTGCCAGTCACCGGCATAAGTAATTTTCCATTTTGATGAATGGGCTTTGATCACTTTTATTGCAGCCAATGTTTGTTCCATCACATTCTCATTAATACCGATATAAGTTTTATTGAACCATCCCTTCCTTTCAAGATGTGTTTTCAGATCTGTGAGAAACACATTCCAGTTTGATTTAAAATCTTTTGAAGTTGGCGGCCATTGTTCATAAACATAATTGCCTGTTGCTTCATTCATATAGCGAAATCTTTCGCCCCAGGGTAGTGGAGTATAAATCGTGATGGCCTTGTCAATCCCCACGCTCATTGCCAGTTCAACATATTGGTCAAAAATAGTATAATCGAATTTCCATGTTCCGTTTTTGCGTTTAATCCATCCGATCATTCCCCCTTCAATTGCATACTCATTATCACCCCATGGGGAATGGACAGCATAAGTGGTGATATAAGTCCCTCCTGCATCTGCATATAACTTTAAGTGTTTTTTCAATAATGCTTTATGTTCTGCGCTCCAGGGCTTCACATGGTAGTAGTCAGCAATCACCCAGGGGTTTTGCCATAGGTCAAGCCTGTAATGCCAGTCATGCGGTTTTGGCAACAATTGCTTCTGCACCCTGATCTCTGCATTCAAAATAACATGTCCGTTTTTGGCATATACGCTGAAGGTTCCCTTGTAGGTTCCGGGGGATGCATCAGCAGGAATATTACAAGAAACCCACACTGGTCTCACTGTTTTGCCGGGAACATCAAAACGGTCAAATGATTCGAAGCGATCAGGCATCAGAAAACCGGTCTTATAGGGCGTCTGACTGCAGTTAGCATTCCGGGCACCATAAGGATAATTGGCAAGTACATAGCAAACTTTACTCAAAAGAAAATGCTCTTTACTTAGCTTCTCCCCTTTTTCATTCTTAAAGTCACTCACATGTATACGTACCTGCTCCAAATTATCCGAAGACCAAACCACAATTTGCGTATTCAGCCGTTCCCCTTTCCATCCGG
>JANWIY010000151.1 GCA_025449645.1 Chitinophagaceae bacterium
CGGCGGAATAAAAATTATACCCTCATCAATATAGCCGGACTCTCAGTGGGTATCGCCATTTGTCTTGTGATATTTATTATTATCCGTTTTGAAACGAGCTTCGACGAATTCCATACCAAAAAAGACCGCATTTACCGGGTATTGACGGAATATCACCACCCGGGTGAAAGGCCTGTTTTTTACGGCGCAGCGGCCCCGGCACCTCTTGCCGGGATCATAAAACATGAATTTCCTGAATTGAAAAAAACATCCGGAATATTTTCTTCCGATAATGACCAGGTGGTTATTCTTGATGAAAAAGGTGAAACTGAAAAAAAATTCAGAGAAAAAAAAGGATTATTTGCCGTAGAGCCTGATTTCTTTGACATTTTCGATTTCCCCTGGCTCGCTGGAAGCCCGGCCAGTTCCCTTCGAAATTTGAATTCCGCTGTACTCAGCAAGGAAACAGCAGAAAAATATTTCGGAGACTGGAGAAAGGCAATGGGCAAATCAATTAAAATTGATAACAAGGCTGTTTTTAAAATCACCGGTATCCTCGCTACCATTCCGCCAAATACTGACTTCCAACTGAAGATAATAGTGCCTTACGACTTCTTAGGTTTTTCGAAAACCACTGACTGGGGAAGTTCAAGTTCCTCTCTTGATTGTTATGTTTTGCTGCCTGCCGGCGAATCAAAAGCATCATTCGATCCCAAACTCAGGGCACTGTTTAAAAGAAACAGGCCTGCGAATGATAAGGATGAACTGGTGATACAATCCCTGAGCAAAGTTCATTATTTTGACAGCTATAGTCATACCGGTAATTTTCTTGGAAGAACGATCGATCCGAAAACCATCAGGATACTCTGGCTGATCGGTTTATTTATTATTATTATCGCTTGTGTAAATTTCATCAATCTTTCTACCGCCCAGGCGGTTAACCGTGCCCGTGAGGTAGGAGTTCGAAAAGTATTAGGCAGCAGGGCCTGGCAGCTGAAAATAAAATTCCTGCTGGAAACGCTATTCCTTGTTATAGCCTCTGTTATTATAGGCCTAATCATCTGTTTCATCCTCATACAACCCATAGCCAGACTACTGGATCTTCCCCTCTCGAAGGACGTCTTTTATTCCCCGGCAATCATCTTATTCCTGCTGATACTGATTGTCTCGGTCAGCCTGCTGGCAGGATTCTATCCGTCGGTTGTTTTGTCTGGATTCAATCCGATCAATGCCTTGAAGAGCAAGCAGGCGGCAAGCAGTTCGCGCGGCATCTCCCTGCGGAGGGCCCTGGTGATATTTCAATTTGTGATCGCCCAGGGGCTGATCATTGGGGTAATCATTATGGTACGGCAAATGAATTACTTCAACAGTGGATCCATGGGGTTTGATAAGGATGCCATTGTAACGGTCAGTTACCCCTGGGACAGTACAGTGAGCAGGAAAATTGATTTTTTGCGCGGCCAGCTGGTACAAATGCCAGGTGTTAAGGACGTAAGTTTCAATTCCAGCCTCCCGGCGACAGATAATAACGGTTGGACTGAATTTAAATTTGACCATGCAGCTAAATCAAGTGAATTGTATACCATTATGAAATGGGTTGATCCGCAATACATAAAGCTATATGGTATACCGTTGGTATCCGGCAGGAATTTTATTTCTGACACTGCTCATGAATTCCTGATCAACGAAGAGCTCATGAGAAAACTAGGATATAGGGAGCCGGAGAAAATATTAAATAAAGAAATAGATCTATGGGACGGTTTTGTTAAAGGTCCGATTGTTGGCGTGGTCCGGGATTTTCATTCAACGGGTTTCAAGGATAATTATTCACCTGTTCTCTTTTCAACAAGCAAGAATTCTTACAATAATGCTGCAATCAAACTAAGATCGGATCATGCACCGGCGACATTGAAGGCAATCGAAAAATTATGGAATCAGGAATATCCCGATTATGTATTTGAATTCCAATTCGTGGATGAAGCCGTAACTGGGTTTTATAAGCAGGAAACGGAGTTGTTTCAATTATATAAAATATTCGCGGTAATAGCAATTTTTCTGGGTTGCCTGGGTCTGTACGGCCTGGCTTCTTTCATGGCCGTGCAACGGATAAAGGAAGTAGGCATCCGGAAAGTACTTGGCGCTACCGTAAATAATATTGTAGCCCTGTTTTCCAGAGAGTTTATCATCCTGATCGGAATTGCATTTCTCATCGCTTCTCCGATTGCCTGGTATTTCATGAATAAATGGCTGCAGGATTATACATTCAGGATCGATATTTCCTGGTGGGTCTTTTTAGTTGCCTGGTTACTCGCCGCAGTCATTGCCCTGGCAACCATCAGTGTGCAGGCGATCAGGGCAGCAATGGCAAATCCTGTCAAAAGTCTGAGAACAGAGTGATTTATCAATGGACAAAGGACAATAGACAGCTGTATTCTCCATTGTCAATTGTACATTTTCAATTGCTTCAACCACTCCAAACAAAGATCCATCCAACGGATGTCACTGGTTTTGTTGATCAGGCCAAAACCATGACCTCCCTTTTCGAAAGTAAATAGTTTTACCGGCACCCGGTGTTTCTTCAATGCTTCTGCAAAGACAATGCTGTTGGCATAAGGAACGGTATCATCGTCCTTTGCATGAACCAAAAAAGCAGGCGGGGTATGATCAGTTACCTGCAATTCATTGGAGTAATTCATTATTTTTTCCTGCGAAGGATTTTTTCCGAGAAGTTGATCGCGGGATCCTATATGACCGATCGAGTCCGTAAAGCTGATGACGGGATAAATCAATATCATGAAATCAGGCCGCAATGAAATGCCTTGTGGATTGGAGATATAAGTTTTATTAAAATGCGTGCCGGCACTTGCAGCGAGATGCCCACCTGCAGAAAATCCCAGTATACCAATCCGGTTCGGGTTGATTCCCCATTCTTTCGAACGCGATCGGACTATTTGAATTGCGCGCTGCGCATCCTGCAGGGGACCAATTTCTTCCTTGATCATTGTATGATCATCGGGGATCCGGTATTTCAATACGAAGGCAGCAATGCCCTCCTCATTTAAACGCCTGGCAACGTCTGAACCTTCGTGGCCGGCCGAAATATTCACATATCCCCCGCCAGGGCATACGACAATGGCAACATGGACAGCCTTTTCTTTCGGAGGAAGATAAACAGTTAATTCAGGCCTGGATACCTTACTTATACTAAGTATACCGTCATCAGAATATTGTGAAGTCTCCTCGTTGGGGGCGGGCCTTGAATTTGGAATTTGACCGGGATACAATGGCATTACGGTTTGCGCCTGCAGCGTGACTGATAAAGAGGGAAGCATGAAAAAAGTTATAATAATGCGGAAAGTTTGAATGACGGCCTGTCGGATCATGATCATACAGTTTTCAAACCAGGTTATTTCAGATTGCAGGTAAATTGATATTTCCCTGACCCGATTTCCAGCATCTGATAATCACCTTCCGTTTTTTTCAAACTTCTGCCCTGTCCACCCATAATCGATTGACCGTCTTCCCTAACGGAAGACACATCGGTAGTTGGCAGATAAATATCAGCGCTCGTATTGGCAGGAATTTCAACATCCAGTTCAAGCTGATTTCCCTTTATTTTCCAATGGCTGGAGACCAGGCCATAGTAGGTATTCAGGTCGGCATTAACCCAACTGAAATCTCCTCCGGGGTGCGGCTTTATGATAATCTTTTTATATCCGGGAGAAGAAGGGTCCGTATCCAAACCAGACACAACACGGTACATGAAGTCTCCGATGGCCCCATAAGCATAGTGATTGAAGGAATTCATCCCAGGGTCCTCGAAACTGCTGTCAGGCTTTTCTCCGTCCCAGCGTTCCCAAATGGTCGTCGCACCCATCTTTACGGGATACAACCAGGAGGGATAAGTGTCCTGCAATAAGAGCCGGTAGGCTTCGTCCATATGTCCGAATCTTGCCAAAACCTCACAGAGATATGGCGTTCCCAGGAATCCTGTGGTAAGATGATCGGAATACGATTTTATGTTTTCAACCAGCCGGTCCGCAGCTAGAGTGCGCAGGGATTCGGGAAGCATATCGAATTCAAGCGCCAGAACATAGGCAGTTTGTGTATTGGATACCATTCTTGCAGAAGCCGTCACATATTCTTTCAGGAAAGCGGTCTTTATCTTTTCCAATAATTTCTTGTAATTAGCCTCATCATCCCTGAAACCCAGAACATTCGCCGCCTGAATGAGCAGCTGTGTAGAGTGTGCGTAAAAGCATTGTGCGATGAAGTATTTATCTGTTATGGCGGATCTCTCTTCGTCGTTGTCGGGTGAGCGGTACGAAAGCCAGTCGCCAAAATGAAAGCCCGTATTCCACAGATCGTTCAGGCTATGATCCTTCATATAATTCACCCAGGCTTTCATTGAAGCATATTGCCGTGAGATTATGGATGTGTCTCCGTATGCGAGATACATGTTCCAGGGAATGATGGTAGCGACATCCGCCCAGCCGGCAGATGAACCGGCACCGGGGCCAAGTACATTCGGAATTACGAAAGGCACTCCGCCATCTGAAAACTGATCTGCGCTGAGGTCCTTGAGCCATTTGGCAAAAAAATTACGCACTCCCATATTAAAGGAAGCTGTCCGCGAAAAAGCCTGGGCATCTCCGGTCCAGCCCAACCGCTCGTCGCGCTGTGGACAATCCGTTGGAACATCCAGGAAATTCCCTTTCTGCCCCCATTGAATATTATGCTGCAATTGATTGATAAGCGCATCGGAGGTGGAGAAATTTCCCGTCTCCGGCATATCTGAATACAAGGCGACCGCGGTAAAATTTTCAGGTTTGATTTCTCCCGGATATCCTTCCACCTTAACATAACGAAATCCCTGAAAAGTAAAATGTGGCTCAAAATGTTCTTCGCCTGTGCCGCTGAGGATATAGGTGTCCTGTTGCTTTGCCGCCCGCAGGTTGGCAGTATAGAAATTTCCGGTTTTGTCCAGCACTTCGGCATGCGAAATGCGGATCTCATCACCGCTTTTTCCACTTGCGGTTATATCAACCCAGCCTACGAGGTTTTGTCCGAAATCAATTACCTGATCGCCCTGCGGCGTTTTAAAAATGCGTACCGGTTTAAACGTTTCATGTTTTTTTATCAGTTCATTTTCTGTAGATAGAATATTATTGAATGGATAATCCCGGACAAATACAGGCAACCAGTCACTGTCACTGAATCCGGAATTGGCCCAGCCCTGAAGCAGTTTTCTGTCATCCCAGGTTTCCCCGTTATATATTTCAGAACTGCGTATCGCGCCTGTTGCGGTTTTCCATTGATCGTCGGAAACAATCAATTCCTTCGTGCCATCTGCATACCGGATTTCCAATTGAGCCAGCAGCGCCAATGAATTTCCATAAATATTTTTATGACCTGCCCAGGCAAGTGGTCCTCTGTACCATCCCGAGCCCAGCATGGCACCGATAGCATTTTTGCCAGCCTGAACCAGCGCGCTTACATCATAAGCCTGATACTGCAGTCTCTTGTTATAGCTGGTAAATCCGGGTGTCAGCAAACCGTCGCCGGCTTTTTTCCCATTTATAAAAGCCTCATACAAGCCATGACTCGTAATGTATAGCGTTGCGGATGAAACCTTTTTTGCAACGATGAATTCTTTGCGGAATAAAGGGCTCGGGCCCGCGGCTGTATCGGGAACCGACCCGGCTGCGATCCATTTTGCTTTCCAGTTAGCGGGATCCAGCAGACCAGTTTGCCAGAAAGCCATGGCAGACCAGTCCGATTGCTTACCGGTCTCATCCCATACACGCACCTGCCAGTAATAATTCCTTGTGGGTTCCAGTGCCTTCCCTCCATATTTCACATGCACGGAGGCTGCGGAAGCAACCTTACCGCTGCTCCAGACCAGGTTCCTGTTCTTTTTAAGATCTGCAGGTGATTCAGCCACGCGGACTTCAAAAGCTGATTGGCTGACATTCCTTCGGGCGGCCTGCAATTGCCAGTTGAAACGTGGCGTGCGTTCATCAACCCCCACCGGATCTGTCCGGTATTCACATAGTAGCCTGCTCACCGAAACCTGGGCCTGTACGGCCGTAATGATGCTGCAAAATAAAAAAGCAGAGATGCATTTTTTCATATGTATAATTTGAAGAAATATAGCGGACGGGCGCCGTGGAAATGGTTTGTTCGTTCCACTCTGCCTAAGGTATGAAAAATCAGGAATCGCAATGATAGAGATTTGTCCGGGAAATGATGCGTAAATTTGCGGATTCAATTTTTCAGGGTAATGATCAAATTTATTCCGGGCCGCTTTCGTTTTGTTTGCCTTGTTCTTTTTTCTTTATTCATTCAGACTAAAAGCTATCCGGAATCGGTTCTTAAAAATGCCCGGCAACCCGCTGATGGAATTCCGGACGGAGTGTGGCAGGCCAGTATTCTAAGGAAAGACGGAATCCAAATCCGTTTCAATTTTGAAACCAGGGATAGTGCCGGAAAAAAGATTCTTTATGTAATGAATGGAAAGGAACGCCTGTTGGTTGACCATATCCGTCAGCTGCAGGATTCCGTGTTCATTGAAATGCCATTTTTCGATTCCCGCTTTGCACTTCGATTATTCAATGGCAATGAGCTGGATGGAAACTGGATAAAAAATTACGGGCACCGCCAGGTGCCGACGCCATTCCGCGCCGTCTTCAATGAGCCGCAAAGGTTTTCGGTCCAGAACGCACCATTGTTTAATGTCAGCGGACGGTGGTCGGCCTGGTTCGATGAATCTGACGGAAGAATGGAAGCCGTGGGAGAATTCAAACAAAAAGGTTCACGAGTGACCGGCACTTTCTTAACAACGACCGGCGACTACCGGTTTCTGGAAGGCGTTGTGGATGGCGACTCGCTCCGGCTTTCTACATTTGATGGTGGTCACGCTTATTATTTCACGGCGAAGATTAAAGGTCCGGACAAAATCTCAGGTGGTATGTTTTACGCGGGCGCAACCAGCAAAGAATCCTGGGCGGCTGAAAAAAATCAGCATGCGGCGTTGCCTGATGAATACAGCCACACAAGGTTAAAAGACAAACACAAGGCAAGGCTGGATTTCAAATTCAGAAGCATTTCAGGCCCCATGGTTTCCATAAACGACAACAGATTTAAAAACAAGGTGGTCATTGTGCAGATCATGGGATCCTGGTGCCCCAATTGTATGGATGAGACCCGCTTTTTAAGTTCCTATTATAAAAAAAACCATCAAAGGGGCGTGGAAATCATTGCGCTGGCCTACGAGAGGACAACTAATTTCAAAGAGTCAAAAAAATCCCTCGGATCATTTGTAAACCGGTTTAGGATTACATATCCTGTTTTGGTTACAGGCGTTGCGGTAAACGATAGTCTGAGAACGGAAAAGACCCTGCCACAGATCGATATGATCAGGGCTTTCCCTACCAGCATTTTTATTGATAAGAAAGGGTTGGTAAGAAAAATTTATACTGGTTTTAACGGTCCGGGTACAGGTGATCATTATGAGATATTTAAGAAGCAATTTAATGAGCTGGTTGATGGGTTGTTAAAGGAATGAATACAGGCTTACCGCGAAACCGGTATTTTCACCGCTACCAGCCGGCTATTCGCCGCAAAAAGCTTTCCGGGAATAGCTGGTGCAAATAACTTCACCCTGACTTGTATCTTAAATGATTAATGAAAACGAAGATGGTTACTCAAACGGATTCCTCACACAAACAGGTAATTAATATGCACGTTCAATCTCAGGCTGTTCTGGAAGTCCTAAACCTCAACGTGAAATACGAAGATTTTCACGCAGTAAAAAACGTTTCCTTCTCCGTGCAGGAAGGGGAGATTTTCGGATTACTCGGACCAAATGGTGCTGGTAAAACTTCCTGCCTCAGCGCGGTGGAAGGATTACTCGTTCCTGAATCGGGCGAAATCTATGTTGCCGGATACGATGTAAAAAAGCAGGGCCTGCTTGCCCGGGCCAATATGGGAGTGCAGCTACAGGCGACGAGTTTTCAGCCCGAATTAAATGTAATGGAGATTCTAAAACTTTATTCCGGGATTTACGGAGTAGACCTGACTAAGGAAAAGATGGATTCCATACTCAATAATATCAATCTGCGTGAATCGAGATCAAAAAAATTCGGCCAGTTGTCCGGCGGCCAGCAGCAAAGAGTTTCCCTGGTCATAGCGCTCATTCACGAACCGAAACTGGTATTGCTTGATGAGCCAACAACCGGCCTCGATCCCCAGGCGCGGCGCCAGTTATGGGAAAGAATGGAAGCGTTGAGAAACATGGGACATGGCATATTACTCACCACTCATTCCATGGAGGAAGCAGAGGCCGTATGTGACCGGGTCTCAATCATTGACCACGGACAAATAATCAACACTGATACACCAGGCGGTCTGATCGACAAGCACCGGAATAATCCGGAGGTGATCCGTGCATCCCGCAAAGGAAAGATTACGCTCGAGGATGTATTCATTGGACTCACCGGTAGCCAGGTGAGGGTTTAATTTTATTTTAAAGTAATTCTTATGCAAGCTATACCACCCACATCAACAGTCCTTTCTTCCCTCCTGAGGGCCGATCTTACCACGCAGTGGCGAAACAGGAAATCATTCATGCTTATCCTGCTTGTACCCGTAGTTATACTCTTATCATGGAAACCTGCGATAGACAAGCTCGGAGGAACATTCGTATTGGGAACCTGCCTCACCCTGGGTCTGATTGCCATCGGCTTGATGGGTTATTCTAATTCGGTTGCACGTGACCGTGATAAGGGGGTTTTTCAGCGCCTTCGGGTTGCGCCCCTGCCGACATGGTCCATCATGGTGAGCCGCCTTGCCATACAACTGATGCTGATTTTCCTGATGGCAACCGCCGTTTTTATTGCCGGGTCTTATTTCGATAAGATTACGCTGAGTGCATCCGGATACATCATGGGATACCTCGCATCCATTATGGGAGGGGCAGTTTATCTCGGACTTGGCCAGATGATCGTGGGCCTTATAAAAAACGCCGAGACCGTTCATTCCACAAGCCGCCTCGTATATTTTGTTTTTATCATGGTGGGCATGCTGGGCGAACTGGGTGTGCTGGGAAAAGAAATCGCCGAAGCCGTTTTGTGGTCCCCTTATGGAACTGTGAAACATATTATTGCGAGCAGCATCCATACCGGATCCTGGGATGTTTCTGCCTCCAAAGCCCTTGTGGCAACTATCGGATACGCAGTTGTTTTCTCCGGGCTCGGGATTAAGTGGTTTAAGTGGAGCGGGAGTGAGAAGTAGATGTGCTGGCATGCAGTTTGTTGACGGTTGACATACTTCATTTGCGAATCCCAGCAGGGGATCCGTCAACAGTCAACCGTCAACTATTCTAACTGGCTGTTCCCCATCAAGCTAAGCTTTTTCCCGCTTTTGGAAACCCTATCCAAATCGCAATTTCACGATCTGAAAACATCCTTTTATTAAACAAACTCGTACCTTGATCCGGGGAGTTTCATAATTTTGGCACGAATTTTTTATGACTATGGGTATGAACGGCAAGGGCAGGTATAAGTTTAAGGTAATCAACGGAATTCTTTCCTGGAAAAATGCGGAAATGGAGCGCTATATGCCAGTATCTGCAGAGATTCTGACCCGGGTGGTATTGCTGTATGAAAAGGAAATAAAAAACGGTCTTGAGATCTGGAATGAAATAGAAGCTGAACAAAAACATACGGTTTCCGAAGTCCATATGAGCGCCCTCTATGAGCAACTTGTAAATTGGATGGAGCATCTCCAGGGAATTTTCGGCGATACGGATCCTTTCCGCGAGAAAGACAAATGGTCGGAAGACCAACAGATCCATTTAAACTGAATTCCGGTCAGCGTTTTTCAGAATATTCAGCGAGATGGTGAATTCGGTCCCTTTTCCAGGCAAACTTAAAGCCTGTATTTTCCCCTTGTGATTCAATATAATATTTTGTGTATTCGTCATCCCGAGTCCGTTTCCCTGCGACTTCGAAGTGAAATAAGGGTCAAATATCTTAGAAAGCGTTTCTGAATCCATCCCTTTTCCATTATCTCTTATTGTGATCAGGCAGGATCCGTTTGAGGCCGCAGTTTCGACACTCAAAATGCCATTTTCATCCGGCATGGCTTCAATGGCATTGACAATAATATTTAACAAAGCAATCTTCATTCTGGACCGGTCAACGTTCAGCCAGATAGGAGAAGGCGTGTATTTTCTTTCTATCTGAACGTGATTGAGCAGGGCTCGGTCAACCGCTTCATTAAGCGATTCATCAACCAATTCATTTACCCTGATTTTTTCATATTCCAGTTCAGAGAATTTAGTCGCGTTAAGGAGTTCATTGATCAGCTGGTTAATCCGTTTTGAATTCCGTGATATGATCTCAAGGAAGTTTTTTTTATCTCCCGCTGATAAATTACTGTTTTCAAGGTGGGCTGCCGAAAGGTCAATATTGGTGAGAGGATTCCTCACTTCATGGGCAATTACCCGGGCGATCTGACCGGTGCTGGTGAATCTTTCCAGGCTCCGGAGTTCAATCAGCTCCCGGTTGGCCAGTGCAAGTTCCGTGATCCGTTTTTCCAGTTGCTTATGATAATCTTCCGCCTGCATGGTGGCATTCCTTTTTGCACGGCTTTCCATATTGAAAGTGATTAAGGAATATATAATGAGCAGAATGGAAATCATTCCGGCCGCAATAATAATACCGAATACAATTTTATTGTTGGAGCCTACTTTTGCCATTCGAATTTCCAGGAGGCTGCTTTCACGATTTTCTATTGACCCCGCGACAAATCTGATGGAGTCCATCAGTTGTTTACTTTCAAATGCTTTCATCCGGATGGCCTCACTTACTTTAGGCTGGAAGTCTTTGAATGATTGCAGTTGATCCTCAATGATCTGGTATTTTCTGTCGATCATTCCGTGCAGGGATTCCACACGCTGATATTCCAGCGAATTATCCGCTACGGCGTTGCGCAGGATCTGATAAATGGAATCCACGTGCTTCCTGCTGGTATAATAGGGCAAGAGGAATTTTTCATCATTCAACATGATATATCCCCTCAATCCGATCTCCGAATCCTTGATATAAGATAAGAGCAGTTCCAACTTATTCATCACTTCACGTGTATGGTCCACCCATTCGTTCTGTTCACGGAGCTGAACGAGTGAAGTAATGGAAAGAAAATAGGAGAAGAGTAATAACAAAGAAGCTATAAAATAGCCACTCCTGATTTTTCTTGGGAAATCAAATTTCATAAGCTATCGCGGGAAAAGGACGAAGCACTTTAACCGCCGGTAACTGAAATTACATAATATTATCCTTAAATTTTAGTGTCAGGGCGCGCATTCTGAAACCCCTATCAAACGAGCAGCATGGCATCTCCATAACTAAAAAACCGGTATTTATCCTTGATGGCTTTCTTATATGCCTCCATGGTGAGGTCGTACCCCGCAAAAGCGCAAACCATGATAAGGAGACTGGTCTTTGGGAGGTGAAAATTGGTAATCAGTGCGTCTGCAATATTAAACTGGTAGGGCGGATGAATAAATGTGTTGGTCCAACCCTCAGAAGGTTTGAGCAATTTCTCGGCAGTAAAAGAAGATTCCAGCGCGCGCATCGTGGTGGTGCCCACGGAGCAGATCCGGTGGCCCCCAATACGGGCTTTATTCACAATCCTGCATGCTTCATCGTCGATCCTGTAGTATTCTGCGTCCATCTTGTGCTTGCTGAGATCCTCCACTTCAATCGGACGAAAAGTACCTAATCCCGTATGCAGAGTGGCCTCGGCAAAACGGATCCCTTTTATCTCCAGACGCTTGATCAGTTCCTTGCTGAAATGAAGTCCGGCCGTGGGCGCAGCCACAGCACCTTCGTGCTTGGCATAAACGGTCTGGTACCTTTCCTTGTCTTCTTCGTCCGGCTTGCGCTTGATATATTTGGGAAGTGGTGTTTCACCCAGCGTTTCCAGCACCAGTCGGAATTCATCATCGTTTCCATCCCATAAAAAACGGATTGTACGTCCTCGGCTGGTTGTATTGTCGATCACTTCAGCCACCAACTCGTCGTTGTCGCCAAAATACAGTTTGTTTCCCACCCGGATCTTTCTGGCAGGATCCACGATCACATCCCATAATTTGTTCGGCTTATTTAGCTCCCTCAGAAGGAAAACTTCAATCTTGGCGCCCGTCTTTTCTTTTCGGCCATACATGCGCGCAGGGAATACTTTGGTATTATTGACAACAAATACGTCCTTGTCGTTGAAATATTCCATCACGTCCCGAAAGTGTTTGTTTTCTATTTGTCCCGTTTTGCGATGAACAACCATCATCCGGCTGTCTTCTCTCCTTTTGGCTGGGTGCTGGGCAATAAGGTTAAGGGGAAGATCGAATTTGAACTGGGAAAGCTTCATTCAGTCATAATTTAAATAGTTCGCGGTACATGAGTCGAAGGAAGGACGGAATATGACTGATGGTTCAAACCAGGTCTTACGGCACCCGATTCGATTCATGTTACGGCATGATTTTACAAGCGTGCAAAAGTAGTCAAGAATGTTGAAAATGCAATACTCCGCTCCAAAATAGTTGATGGTTGATGGTTGATGGCTGTCAGGTGCGAATTCACAACTGAAGTCCATCAACCATCAACTATCAACCTTCAACCCTTTTCCCGGTATCGCATCAATCAAGCTCTTCGTGTAAGCTGTCTTTGGGTGGCTGTAAACGGTTTCTGCCTCGCCGGTTTCAACGATCCTCCCATTCTCCATCACCATCACGCGGTCGCAGAGGTAACGGATAACCGAGAGATCGTGGGAAATAAAAACGGCCGTGAATCCAAACTCCCGTTTCAGATCATTGATCAGATTGAGCACCTGGGCCTGAACGCTAACATCCAGCGCAGAAACGGATTCATCAAACACTACAAAACCGGGACTAAGTGTAAGTGCCCTGGCAATCACGATCCGCTGACGCTGACCGCCCGAAAATTCGTGGGGATAGCGACTGAAAACATCCTGTTGCAGGTTCACTTTCTGCAATAGATCCGTTACCTTTTTCTTTCTCTCCAACCGGCTCAGCGAAGGTTCATGAATTCTTAAGGGTTCTGAAAGTGCGGATCCTACCATCAGCCTTGGATTCAATGAAGAATATGGATCCTGGAATACCATTTGGATATTCTTTCGAAAGGGCCTGAGTTCGGCATCCGGCATAGCGAGCAGGTCCCGGTTTTCATAACTGATGCTTCCCGAACCCGGCTTGTTCAGCCTCAGCAGCGCCCGGCCCAGGGTTGTTTTTCCACATCCGGATTCGCCAACCAGGCCGAGGGTTTCTCCTGTAAAAATGTCAAAGCTGGCATCCTGAACAGCTTTGACCCAGTGCTTCTCCCTTCCCAGCCAGGTTTTGCCGGATGAATACCAGACATCCAGGTTTTTTACACTCACCAATATTTCGGACTTTTTGGGTTCAGGAGCTCCATCATCCAAACTGGCATTGCGTAGAGCAGTCTCCTGGAATTTTGCGTATTGCTTCTTTCCACCGTTCAGAAAATCGCTTACCACGGGCAGTCTTTCTCCCTTATGATGAAGGATAGGCCGGCAAAGCAATAATCCGCGCGTGTAAGGATGTTCAGGATTTGAAAATAATTCTTTTACAGTGCCCGTTTCAACGATCTTGCCGCGGAACATAACCGCGACCCGGTCAGCAATATCTGCAACCAAACCCAGGTCATGCGTGATGAACAGCATGCCCATATTTTCCGATTTGCGCAGATCGCGCAACAATTCCAGAATCGTTTTCTGAACAGTTACATCCAATGCAGTCGTCGGTTCATCGCATATCAAAAGTGCTGGTTTGCAACTGATGGCCATGGCAATCATGACTCGTTGTTTCTGTCCCCCGCTGAGCTGGTGTGGATATTTATCAAATAGAAGTTCCGGATCAGGCAGCATGACTTTCTTAAATAACTGAAGCACTTCTTCGCGTGCTTCAAACCTGTTGAGTTTCCGGTGAAGCCTGACCGGTTCCATCACTTGTGCACCGCAGCGCATTACCGGATTAAGAGATACCATCGGCTCCTGAAAGATCATGCCGATGCTATTGCCCCGGAGGGAACGTATTTCAGGAGGTGCAAGTTTCAGGAGATCAATCGCCTTCATTCCATCGGTCGAAAACCATATTTCGCCCCCGTCGATGCAGGCAGCGTTCTGCGGGAGCAGTTGAAGAACCGATAGGGCAGTGACGGATTTCCCCGATCCGGATTCCCCGACAACAGCCAGCATTTCACCTGCCTTTAGTACCAGCGAAATATTCCGCAGGGCAGGCAGGATTACTCCGCTTGTCCGGAAGGAAAGGGATAAATTATTTATTTGAAGCAGTGGAAGCAATCCGTAAATTTTAAAAGCGGAGATGCCTGACCGTTAGTCCTCCGTTGATCAATTGTTTCAGGGAATCAATGCCGATCTTCAGGTGCATTTCTACAAAGCTGTCGGTAACCCGCAGGTCGCTGTCAGCCGTTTTTACTCCATCGGGAATCATGGGCTGATCACTCACCAGCAGCAGGGCCCCGGTGGGTATTTTATTATAAAAGCCAACGGAGAAAATCGTTGCAGTTTCCATATCAACTGCATAGGCGCGGATATTCTTCAGGTATTCCTTGAAAGTATCATCATGTTCCCAGATCCGCCGGTTGGTGGTATAAACTGTGCCCGTCCAATAATCGACCTCATACTCCCGAATCGTGGTTGAAATGGCTTTTTGCAATGCAAATGCCGGAAGGGCCGGTACTTCAGGAGGAAAATAATCATTGGAGGTTCCTTCGCCGCGGATCGCTGCAATAGGCAGGATCAGGTCCCCCAGCTTATTTCTTTTTTTCAATCCCCCGCATTTACCCAGGAATAAAACCGCCTTCGGGGAAATAGCAGAAAGCAGGTCAACGATAGTAGCTGCCGTCGGGCTACCCATTCCGAAATTAATGATGGTTATATCTCCGGCCGTTGCGCAGGGCATTGGCTTATCCTCTCCCATGACGCGCACGTTGTGCAATTCGGCGAACAGGTGCACATAGTGCGAAAAGTTTGTGAGCAGAATATACTCGCCGAAATTCTCTAGTTTCTCTCCCGTGTATCGGGGAAGCCAGTTACTGACGATCTCATCTTTGGTTTTCATGTACTAATTTTATGGTTGCCGATTATTGTTGACGGGTGACTATCATAATCAGCCATTGCGTAAATTTAACAATAACTTCTGCTATGATTAAAATCTATTACCCGCCCTATCCATATAAGATCAAGGAAGAGGAATACGGTAAAGAATTCATTTTTGATGAACAGCGCAAACAGTGGGTGAGGCTCACCGAAGAAGAGTGGGTGCGTCAGAATTTTACGCAATACCTGCTACAGGTAAAAAAATATCCTTCCAGTTATATTGCCGTGGAAAAGAAAATGAAACTGGGAGAAATGAACAAGCGATTTGACATCCTGGTCTATAATAAAGCTGCCAAACCCTGGATGATGATTGAATGCAAAGCAATGCACAGGCCGCTCGACAAAACCGTAATTTGGCAGGCCCTTCACTACAATATTGCCATCCCGGTAAAATACCTCGTCATCACCAACGGGCAGGAATGTCATGCTTATAAAAAGGCGGTTTTGGATTTTGAGGAAATGGCGGTTTTGCCTTCGTATGATGAATGAGCGAAAAGGAATTGTGGATAGTATATGGTGGATGGATTTTAGTTTTGGATTCGCAATAGAGATCCATCAACCATCCACCATATACCATCAACTTTTTACTCAACCATTTGCCCCTCAGGGAAAGATCCCCAATTCCGCATACGAAGTCCCCACCTTATTAATTGCCACAACATAGGCAGCGGTGCGCATATCCGGAATGGAAGGATTACTTTTCCAGCAGGCCATGATCTCGTGCGTCGCGGTGATCATGGTTTCTTCAAGTCCGCTGTAAACCAGGTCTGCTTCCTCAGGACCATGCATGATGAATTCCTTCTCTTTTGTCTTTACGCTTTTTCCTGTGAGCTCTTCTAGCTGGCCTAGGATATGGGTATTCAGATTTTCCGTAAATCTTTTTTCCATACGGCCATAGCGTACATGGCTGAGATTTTTCAACCATTCAAAATAGGACACGGTTACTCCGCCTGCATTCAGATACATATCCGGAACCACCAGCACTCCTTTCTTAATAAACACTTCATCAGCGTCCGGTGTGAGGGGTCCGTTTGCAGCTTCTCCGATGATCCTGGCTTTTACCCTGGGTGCATTTTTCCCGTTGATCACATTTTCCAGAGCGGCCGGGATCAGAATATCGCAGTCCAGTTCAAGTGCATCCGTTGAGCGCGCGATATTCGTTGCTCCAGGAAAATTCAGAATGGAGCCTGTTTTTTTGCGGTGCGCGAATACTTCTTCTTCATGCAATCCGGCTGGATTGGTGATTGCCCCTTCAAATTCTGCCAGACCGATCACCTTAGCTCCTCCTTCCCGGAAAAATTTAGCCACATGAAAACCCACATTTCCCAATCCCTGTACAACGACAGTCTTTCCTTCCACGCCCATGTGCAGCCCGAGCCGTTTCATTACGTCAGGAATATTGCATACTTCGCGAATTCCATAATAAACGCCCAGCCCGGTGGCTTCCTTCCTTCCCCTCACGCCGCCCTGAGTGACCGGTTTTCCGGTAACGCAACCCAGCGCATCGATTTCACCAGGACGCATGCTTAGGTAAGTATCCAGTATCCAGGCCATCTCACGTTCACCGGTTCCGTAATCGGGAGCGGGGACATCGGTACCAGGACCGATAAAATTTTTCTTGATGAGCTCGGAAGTATAACGTCGCGTGATTTTTTCGAGATCGTATGCAGAATACTTTTTGGGATCAATGGCGATTCCCCCTTTTGCGCCGCCAAAGGGTACATTCACAATTGCGCATTTGTAGGTCATCAGCGCGGCGAGCGCCATCACTTCATCCAGGTTTACAGTAAGCGCAAAACGGATCCCACCCTTGCAGGGAGTTTTATGATGGGAGTGTTGAACCCGGTAGGCTTTGATCACTTCGATCTTATCGCCGATCTTAACCGGAAAGAACATCCGGTACACGGCATTGCATTGTTTGATTTGTTCGAGGATTCCGGGGTCCCAATGGGTGAACGGGGCGGCTTTATTAAAACTCTTCTCTACCGCTTCAAAAAATTTATATTCATTACGGGCAGCCATAAAGCATATTTAAATAAAGGAATAAGATTTCTCGGTGACTTGCTCATTTGTTTTTATGTTCGATCCGGGTCAGTTTCCGGTCAGTCAGAAAAAGATAAAGAAAAAGACCGGCAAGAATTACCAGCAAAACAGCAACCACTACATAGATCTTGCCATTGGAACGCATGGCGTCCGCCATTTGCGGTTTGTCTGTCTTAAGACTGTCCTGTGCCCGAACCAAACACACGCTGAGTATTCCGGTAACGGCGAAGAATAAACGCAGAAATGAATTAGACATTACTTTCTTGGTTTAGGGATAAAAGCTGGATCCGGGTGCGCAGATTGGTGATCCACAGACCCAGCAGTGTCCAGCCGGGTATTGCGCCGAACCAGAAGATTACGCGCATGCGGCTATCGATATCGTTAGTGTCCAGCGCCGGATTTCCCATGCCGCCGGGGTGAAGGCTTTCCACCATCCGCGGAATAATCCATATGGTCGGGAATAGCATCGCAAAGGCAAACACATTATACACAGCGCTGATCCGGGCCGACTTGTCTCTGTCAGTTAAAGAGTTTCGTAAAACAAAATATGCGAGATAGATCAGCAGGGCTACCGCTGCACCTATCTGTTTCGGATCATTGCTCCAGAAAGCTCCCCAGGCCCAACGGGCCCAGATGGAGCCGGTAAGCAGTCCCAGCGAGCCAAAAACGATACCGGTCCTTGCAAATTCCACGGCCCGGATATCATGAACCGGATTATTATGCCTCAAATATTTTAATGAATACAGCAGGGAGACAATGAAGAAGATCATCATTCCGAACCACATGGCTACATGGAAATAAAGGTTGCGGATGGTTTCGTTGAGAATGGGTTTTGCGGGCACATTTCCTAAAAAACCTGCCGTAAATGTGTACAGCAGAAGCAGAAAGCTCAAAATTTTCCACCAGTTCCTACGGAGCATAAGATTTACTTAATTAGCAGACATCGTCAGGTGGCAAAAATAAGGCAAGCCGCCCAAACCCTAAAAACAACCTTCCGTTAATCCTTCCACAGAAAAGGAAACAGGATAATGGAAAGTAAAACAACCATAATGTCAAAGCAAAAAAGCAGCAATATAATGGAGATCAATCCGCTTTGAAAAACATCGGAAAATGCAATGCCGGACATACGCATCAGCAACATCAGTTCGGGAATGATCAGCGGAAATCCAAGTATCGCCATCAGCGCCGCATTTTGCTGCGCCCTTGCAGCGATGGCCGCAAGAAAACTGAAAACAAGGCTGATACTCATTGCGCCAAAACAGGAAACTCCGATAAAAATAAGCGCATGGCTCAAAGGGCTGCCCAGAAATAGTAAAAACAGAACCAGGCTGACCATGCTCATCAGCAGCATAAGAACGGCGTTAAAAATCATTTTGGCCAGCATGAAATGTACAGGATGGCAAAGCGAATAAAAATATAATTGCCTGCCTCTGCTCTCCTGCAAAAAACTTTTGGCTACCGCATTGACGCAAATGAATAATTGCATCATCCAGAATAATCCGTTCCAGACCGTATTTTCCGGTTGCCCCATAGCCAGGTACAATACAAAAATGGTAGAGGCTACGTAAAGAAGAACACCGTAAAAACTGTATTGCTGGCGGAATTCGAGTAAAACTTCTTTTTTGAAAAGCGTCAGGATGTGCCGGATGGTGGTCAATTGGCTTCTTTAGATTTATTTTAACAAATCGCCTTTTTCGTAACAGAAGCGGCAGCGCGGTTCGTAAAGTTCCTTGTTTCCGAGCTCCACCTGTTCTGTGCTTCCTCCTTTTCGATAAGAATAGTTGGCTATATTGCCGCATTGCATACAAATGGCATGTAACTTGGTTATATATTCCGCCTTTGCAAGAAGTTCAGGAATGGGGCCGAAAGGCCTGCCCAGATAGTCCATATCCAGTCCTGCAACGATGACCCTTGTTCCCTGCGATGCCAGTGTGTCACATGTATTGATGAGTTCCACATCGAAAAACTGGCCTTCATCAATTCCGACTACATCCATGGATTTTGCAAGCTCCGGGATGGACCCGGCATCGGGGACAGGAACAGAAAGCAAACTGGTTTCATCATGGGAAACAATATTTTCCTGATGGTATCTTTTATCGGTTTCCGGCTTGAATACGGCCACCCGGAGATTGGCAATCCGCGCGCGCCGCAGTCTCCGGATAAGTTCTTCGGTTTTCCCGGAAAACATGGAACCGCAGATGATTTCGATCCATCCGCGCCGCTCAAATTGCATGGCAGGTTCAATAAACATATTGCAGAAGCCAAGTTTGGTTAAATATTTGCTTTAATTTTATATATCCGCCAATTAAACTCAATTACCGGTCCCTTCCGACTGCACACGATGGAAAGATTACAACATCTGATCAGCAAGTTAAACGAACAATCCGAACAAAAGGACAGTCCACTTCAAATGCTTGTGACCCTCAAACAGATTGAATCTGAGTTGACAAGGTTGCATACGGTAATTGCTACGGGAAGAAAAAATCCCGGAGTTTCAGTGGTGATGCCCTCACTTAATATTATGCACCGGGTAGCGGCTCCAGAGGAAAAAGAACAGCCAAGGGAAATGATGGAGAATGCGCAGCAGCAGGATAATGGAGCGGCACAACCTGCCTGGAGGGTGGATCCCCTGATCGAAGTGCCTACATTGGCCCACCAGCCCACTGGCCAGGAATTGAACGATATCATCGGGTCGGGAAGCCCTTCAATAAACGACAGGCTTAAAGAAAGCGGTTCGGTGGACCGTGGTTCGCAGCTCAAAGGCTCGCCTGTGAAAGAATTAAGAAAAGCGATCGGAGTCAATGACAGGTTTGTATTTATCAATGAACTTTTCCGTGGAGACGAGCCGATGTATGAGCGTAGCATCAAGACCATCAATAATTTCAGGATTCTGCCGGAAGCAGAGTACTGGATGGAAAGAGAACTGAAAATAAAATTAGGCTGGGATGATTCCCGGGAAATCGTTCAGCATTTTTATCAGCTGGTCAGCAGGCGGTTCTCCTGAATATATTCCACGATTTTTGCAGTCGCTCCCTTTCTCCCATAAACATAATCTCGGGACGCTTTGCTATGATATGCGTATTCATCTTCATTCCTGAATAAACGCTCAAATACAGATTCTGCTTCCAGTGCATTGTCGATGATGATCACGCCACCGCATTCCGACAGTTCCACCACTTCAACATATTTTTCAATGACCGGACCGGTTACTACCGGTTTGCCATAGACGGCTGCTTCCAGTACGTTGTGTACACCATCTTCTCCAAACCCACCACCCACATAACATATCGTAGCATAATGATAAAGTCTGGCCAGCATGCCCACATTATCAATGATCAGCACATGCGGCGGGTCAGCTTTAGCCGTATTTTCCGGCTGTTTTTTTATCAATTCGGAATACCGGATGCTGGGTCGAAACAAGGCCTCCATATCCCGCAGGTGTTCTTCTTCCACTTCATGGGGTGCGAGAATAAACCGGATTTCAGGATGGGCGTTAGCATAATGATCCAACTCTTCTTCATCTTCTTCCCAGGTACTGCCGGCAACGATTACATTCGCGCTTCCGCAATACCCTGCGATCCCTGGCACTTTTTCAAAACTTTCCGCAATATCAATCACCCGGTCGAACCGCGTATCTCCGCTCACCAAGACCGACTGACTGATGCCGAGGGTTCCAAGCAATCTCTTCGAAGAATCTGTCTGCACAAAAAAAGCCCGGAAACTGTCGAGCATCAGCCGGTGAAGATTACCATACCATTTAAAGAACGGCTGGTCTTCGCGGAATAAGGGCGATACCAATAAAACAGGAATACCCCGCTTACGCAAAGCTGTGAGGTAATAAAACCAGTAATCGTATTTTATCCAAATCACCAATGAAGGGTTCACGATGTCGAGAAAGGCACGCGCATGGAGATTGGAATCCGCAGGCAAATAAAAAACAAAATCAGCCCCCGCATAATCCTTTCCGATAAGGTACCCGGAAGGTGAAAAAAAAGTAATGAGCACCGTTATATCCGGATCCATTCTGCGTAGTGCCTCGATCACTGGTTTGCCCTGCTCGAATTCACCCAGGGAAGCGCAGTGCATCCAAAGCTTTTTTCGCCTTTCTCCTATACCGGAGGAGGCGATACGCGCGAGGAGGTCCCGCCTTCCTTTGATCCAGGAGGCCGCTTTCCGGTTCCAGGGTGAGACAAGCCAGACGGAGATCTGATAAAGCCAGAGAAAAAGGTTATACAATAAGATGCTCAAACTAGTGGTTAAATGATTGTGTCAACAAATGTAACCCTTTCCCCAAACCGTTCATAACTGATTGAGTCATTGCATAAACCATTATTTTAGCGTAGGTTTGTGCCCGTTAATAATGCGCATGATGAAGCCAATTCAAATGGTGGATCTCCAACAGCAGTATGCTGGTATTAAGGATCAGGTGGATGCCGCCATCCGGGAGGTTTTGGAATCTGCAGCTTTTATTAACGGTAAACAGGTAACGGAATTCTCCAGGAATTTATCATCCTACCTTGATATCCCCCATGTGATTCCCTGTGCAAACGGTACCGATGCGCTGCAAATCGCCCTGATGGGCCTGGACCTTGATCCTGGAGATGAAGTGATAACACCATCTTTTACATTTATTGCTACAACCGAAGTAGTCGCCCTGCTCCGGTTAAAACCAGTTTTTGCGGACGTTGATCCGAAGACATTCTGCCTGGACCCAGCTTCTGTAGAAAAAAAGATCACTAAAAAAACCAGGGCCATCGTGCCAGTCCATTTATATGGTCAATCCTCGCCCATGAAAGAGATTATGGATATTGCAAATAGTCATAGCCTGCACGTTATAGAGGATAATGCCCAGGCAATTGGTGGCGACTACCATTTTCCAGGAGGAAAGACCTGGAAAACAGGAACCATCGGAACCCTGGGAACCACCTCGTTTTTCCCTTCCAAGAACCTGGGTGCATACGGAGACGGTGGAGCCCTTTTTACCCGGGATGGGAACCTGGCAGAAAGGCTCCGAATGATTGCCAATCACGGCCAGGTGAAAAGATACTACCACGAACTGGTTGGATGCAACAGCAGGCTGGATTCCATCCAGGCTGCTGTGCTGAACGTGAAACTGCCTCTGCTCGACAGGTATATTGGCAGAAGAATAAAAGTGGCGGACGAATACGATCGGGCTTTCGCCAATCATCCCGGGATCACTACGCCTTACCGCGCGCCATATTCCAAGCATGTTTTTCACCAGTACACTTTGTTGCTTGAAGGAGCTGACCGAAATAAGTTGCAGGAACATTTGGCATCGAAGAAGGTGCCGTCCATGATCTATTATCCCGTGCCCGCTCACCGCCAGCAGATGTTTGCTGCATTTCATTCTGACCGGGAGAAGCTGGAAACGACGGAGTGGCTCACAGAGCGCGTGATTTCACTCCCCATGCACACGGAGATGGATCAGGAACAGATCCGGTTTATTGCGGATAGCGTGCTGGAATTTTTAAATTGAATAATTAAACCCTAAACTCAAAACAGTATCATTTTATGAAGATTGCCGTGATAGGAACAGGATATGTAGGATTGGTGACCGGTACCTGCTTCTCCGAAACCGGAAATGACGTGATCTGTGTTGATATTGATGCGAACAAAGTAAAAAGACTCTCGGAAGGAGAGATTACGATTTATGAACCCGGACTCAATAAATTATTCCTGCGGAATTTAAAGGAAGAACGCCTGAAATTCACCACCGACATGGCTTCAGGGATCAAAGAGGCGGAAATCATTTTTCTGGCGCTGCCCACGCCGCCCGGCGCCGACGGATCCGCCGATCTCCGCTACGTGCTGGGTGTAGCCGAACAGCTGGGCAGCTTGATGAAAGGCTATAAGGTGATTATTGACAAAAGTACGGTGCCTGTTGGGACGGCCGAAAAAGTACATGCAGCCATTTTAAAAAGTTATTCCGGCGAATTTGACGTGGTATCCAATCCCGAATTCCTGCGCGAGGGAGTGGCAGTAGAGGATTTTATGAAACCCGACCGAGTGGTGATCGGCACATCTTCTGACCGGGCCAAAAAAGTGATGGAGGAATTGTATAGCCCCTTTGTGCGCCAGGGAAATCCCATGATCTTTATGAATGAGCGTTCAGCAGAACTCACCAAGTACGCGGCAAATTCTTTTCTCGCTACCAAAATAACTTTCATGAATGAGATTGCGCAGCTTTGCGAACGGCTCGGAGCCGATGTGGACATGGTCCGTCGCGGCCTGGGAAGCGACGAGCGGATTGGCAGAAGATTTCTGTTTCCGGGAATTGGTTATGGAGGCAGCTGTTTTCCGAAAGATGTGCAGGCGCTGATAAAATCTTCCAGGGATGTGAATTATGAATTCCAGATCCTGAATGCCGTGATGGATATTAACGAGAAACAAAAACTCCATCTCATCCCCAAGATCAGGAAATATTTTAACGGAAATCTGAAAGGTAAGCATCTCGCTCTCTGGGGCCTTGCATTCAAACCCAATACGGATGACATCCGGGAAGCTCCTGCATTATATATCATTGATGCGCTGAAAAAAGAAGGCGCCAGCCTGGCCGTGTATGATCCCGAAGCCATGAACAATGTAAAAGCGCAGATCGGGGACAGGGTTTCCTATGGAGAAAATCAGTACGATGTGCTCGTTAATGCCGACGCACTGATCATCGCCACGGAATGGAACGAATTCCGCACGCCTAATTTTTTGAAAATGGTTACTACCATGAAGAACAAAGTGATCTTTGACGGAAGGAACCTCTTTGATATCAACGCCATCCGCGAACTCGGTTTCTATTATGAAAGCATTGGCCGCGCCATAGCCATTCCGGCTAACAATAACTATCATAAAAAGAATCCATGAACAAACAACGCGTACTCATTACGGGTGCAGCAGGATTTTTGGGGTCGCATCTGTGCGACAGGTTCATTAAAGAAGGATTCCACGTGATCGGGATGGATAACCTGATCACCGGTGATTTAAAAAATATTCAGCATCTTTTCAAGCTTGAACAATTTGAATTCTATCATCAGGACGTAAGCAGGTACATTCATGTACCCGGGCCGCTGGACTTTATTCTTCATTTTGCATCGCCTGCGAGTCCGATCGATTATTTAAAGATCCCGATCCAGACCTTAAAAGTCGGCTCGCTCGGTACGCATCATTGTCTCGGTCTCGCAAAAGCAAAACAGGCCCGGATTCTCGTCGCCTCCACCTCGGAGATCTACGGCGATCCGCAGGTTCATCCCCAACCTGAAGAATATTGGGGAAATGTAAATCCGGTCGGCCCGCGTGGCGTGTACGATGAAGCCAAGCGTTTCCAGGAAGCCATCACCATGGCTTACCATACTTTTCATAAACTCGAAACCCGTATTGTACGCATCTTCAATACGTACGGTCCGCGAATGCGACTGAATGACGGCCGCGCCCTCCCCGCATTTATCGGGCAGGCGCTGCGTGGCGAGGACCTGACCGTATTCGGTGACGGCAGCCAGACCCGCTCCTTTTGTTATGTTGACGATCTGATCGAAGGCATTTACCGCTTGTTGAAAAGCGATTATGCATTGCCCGTAAACATTGGCAATCCATCCGAGATCACGCTTAAAGAATTTGCAGAAGAAGTGATAAAGCTTACCGGCACCAACAGGAGGATCGTTTATAAACCCCTCCCGGCTGACGATCCTAAACAGCGCAGACCGGATATCAGCAAAGCAAAAAAAATACTGGGCTGGGAACCAAAGATTGACCGCAAAGAAGGTCTGAAGATCACGTATGAATATTTCAAATCCCTTCCCCCGGAAGAGTGGTATAAGGAGCCGAAAGAGTTTAAAGCAGCAACTGAAAAGTAAAAAGTTAAAATTAAAAAGTAAAAAAGGTCCGGAATTGGATGTACGTTTTCTCATGCTCCATGGACTCATCAATAAGCGAAATAGGTTGGTTGCGGCCCTTTGGGATTTGAGGGGTCGTTCCACCTGGCCTTACAAAAACCTGAATGATGATTATTTTTGTTCAACAATCCAAAGCGAAGCATTGATCGAAGATCTTAAAAGCATATACAGGAATAAAATTACAAACCGGAAATACCGGACTTAAGAATGAAATCATTCAGCAAAACCATTATGATCACCGGGGGCGCGGGTTTTATCGGCTCGCATGTGGTCAGGCTATTCGTAAACAAGTATCCGGATTACAGGATCGTGAACCTGGATGCCCTTACTTATGCAGGCAACCTGGAAAACTTATGGGACGTGGAAGCGGCTCACAATTATATTTTCGAAAAAGGCGATATCACAGATGGAGAAGGAATTTCCAGATTATTTGAAACCTATCATTTCGATTCAGTCATCCATCTGGCGGCGGAGAGTCATGTTGACCGCTCGATTCAAGACCCACTGGCCTTTGTAAGGACCAATGTGATGGGCACCTGCATGTTGTTAAATGTGTGCAGGCAACAATGGAGCAAGGACAGCGGGGGAAAATTATTTTACCATATTTCAACGGATGAAGTGTATGGGTCTCTTGGACCGACGGGATATTTTACTGAAACCACGGCATACGATCCACGCTCTCCCTATTCGGCATCCAAAGCAGCTTCTGATCATTTTGTGATGGCCTATTATCATACCTATCAATTGCCCATGATAATATCCAATTGTTCCAATAATTATGGTTCTCATCATTTTCCGGAAAAGCTGATACCACTGATGATCAATAATATTAAGAATAACCGTCCTCTGCCGGTATATGGAAAGGGAGAGAATGTGCGTGACTGGTTGTATGTTGACGACCATGCGCTGGCCATTGATAAAATATTTCACCATGGCCGGGTTGGCGAAAAATATAATATCGGCGGATTTAATGAATGGAAAAACATTGACATTGTGAACCTGCTCTGCAGGATCATGGATAAAAAGCTAGGACGCGCGGAGGGTGAATCAGCAAAGTTAATCAGCTTTGTCAAAGACAGACCAGGACACGATATGCGCTATGCCATTGATCCTGCCAAACTGAACCGGGAACTTGGCTGGAAGCCCTCGCTGCAGTTTGAGGAAGGATTGGAAAAAACAGTCGACTGGTACCTGAAGAATGAGGAATGGGTGAAAGAAGTAACCTCGGGAGCTTACCAGCGTTACTACGAAAAGCAATACCAGAAATAAATTAGTATCCATGCCATTTACAGCGACCCCTTTACCCGGCGTTCTTCTGTTTGAGCCATCGGTATACCCGGATGATCGCGGTTACTTTTTTGAATCTTACAACAAGCGCTTATTTCAGGGGAACGGGATTACCAATGAATTTGTGCAGGACAATCAATCATTTTCCTGCTATGGCGTCATTCGCGGATTGCATTTTCAGCTTGAACCCTATGCTCAATCCAAGCTTGTGCGCGTGCTGCAGGGAAGGATCTTAGACGTGGTCGTGGACCTTCGCGCAGGATCACCGGGGTTCGGAAAAAGCTATAGTGTTGAATTGTCTTCTGAAAACAAAATGCAGATTTATATTCCAAAAGGCTTTGCCCATGGATTTTCCGTGCTGAGCGTTACCACGGAGATATCCTATAAATGCGACCAGTTTTATAACAGGCAAAGCGAGAGCGGGATCCGGTATAATGATCCGCAATTAAATATTGATTGGCAGATCCCGGTGGAAAAAGAACTGATCTCGGAGAAAGATGCCCGGCTTCCTCAGTTTGATCCCCGGATTCTGCAATTCAAATTCAGCGAATAGCATGCCTGATGAAAAAATATATTCTATCGCTGTTACCGGCATGAATGGCCAGCTTGGAAAAGAGCTGGCCCTGATCGCGCATAGGTTTCCGCGCTTCCGGTTTCATTTTCTTAACAGAAAGGATTTTCCCCTGGATGATGCGGGGATGATGGGTGCATGGCTGAGCGAAAATCCGGTCGCCTGTCTCATCAACTGTGCGGCCTATACCGCGGTTGACAGAGCAGAATCAGAACGGGAACAAGCATTTAAGATCAATGGTGAAGCACCGGGAATCATTGCGGGATTTTTATCCAGGCAAGGCGGCAGGCTGGTTCAATTATCCACAGATTATGTATTTGAAGGGCAATCTTCCAGGCCGCTCACAGAAGAAGCGGTGGCCCACCCAATAAATATTTACGGCGCATCCAAGTTGCAGGGAGAGCAATCTGCCATGGCAAATAATCCACAGACCCTGGTGATCCGCACATCCTGGCTGTACTCTTATTTCGGAAATAATTTTGTGAAGACCATGATGCGGTTAATGAAAACGAAAGAATCCATCCAGGTGGTGAATGATCAGGTAGGGTCACCCACTTATGCTGCAGATATTGCAGAAGCCATCATGAAAATAATATCTGGGGAAAAATTCATTCCGGGCATTTTTCATTACAGCAATGAGGGGGAAACGAGCTGGTATGGATTTGCGCAGGAGATAAAAAAAAATACCGGAAGCGCCTGTACCGTTTTGCCGGTAGCCAGTTCCGGTTATCCGACAGCTGCCAGACGGCCGGCATATTCTCTGCTGGATAATTCAAAAATAAAAAAATACTATAAGCTGACCATTCCAGGCTGGAGGACCAGCCTGGCGGTTTGTATTAATGAGTTGTTGAGATCTTCAGTGTAAAAAGGATCGATAAATTGCTTTTTATTTGGCTAATTTGGTTGCCTTCATGGAATCGTGATTCAGTCCGATCACCGGCGTATCACTTCCACCGTATAAAAGTTCCTCGTTCAGATCGAGTACATCCTTTTGCAGGCCGTACACCTCCTGTGTAAGCTTTCTAACCTTCTTAGATCCAAGCAGATAGCCAATGCCGAAAATAAAAAGACAAGCAACCGCAACTTCCAGCATATTGAGTTGAATAGCCTGGAGTAAATCAATAATGGCTTCCATAGTGTTTAATTTTAATAGGAATGGATTAACAGTACTTTAAAAGTATTGCAACAAAACCAGAAGTACAACGTAAAACTACTCTTCGTTGGTATGCGTAAATTTACGAAAGATGTTGATTATGTGTGAGTTAGGAGGTAAGAAATAGTAGCTTGCTTTACTTTATTTTAATCCGCCCAATGCTTTCAATTCCATTTCTCATGAGATAAATTCTTTAGGGAACCAAATAGCGACACGTTGGAAATCATGCGATTCCTTTTCCCTTAAATAATAGAATGGTTTGCTGATTGATATCTACCATCTTCCCATAGGTTCTAAATCCCAATTCTTCCAAATCATGAATAAAGAAATGCGGCAATCGGGGGGCAGGCATATAAATAAAGCCACTTTCAGGAAGACTAAAAAATAATTCAAGCAAAAGAGTAAGTCCGGAGACCCAGGTCTTATTTTTTAAGCTTCCATAGGGAATAAGGCAACTGAGAACACAGTCATTTACCTTGGTCGGGATGAGAAAATATAGAGGATCAGTTTCCGTTCCTTTAATATTAAATTGGCAAACGATTTCATCTTCCAGTAGTAAAACAAAGGATTGCCCGCGGGAAGAAGATAAGATTCTTTTGTAATGGGTCAAAACCCTGCCCTGGTCTCCACTTTCAATTGTATTTACCTTTTCGTCCGGACTTTTGATCCAGCGATGAAGTGTTCGAAGGTCATCAGGAATATAGACTGGCCTGAGGCTGAGAGCATATCCCAGTTCCGGAAAATCCTTTCGAGTCCAATCAGACTGTTTCGAAAAAGGATCGACTGGCCTTAAAAAGTTTGCCATCGAATCCATACTTAAGAATTAATTAGAACTAAACTATTTGTTTCCAAGGGGTTTGCCCGAAATTGAGGAAATTTCAGAGAACAGATTTATCTTTTCGGTCAGATAAACTTTGATTTTTGACCAGATATTCCTCCTTGCATCCCATCAAAGCTAAAGTCGCCGGTAGCTATAGCGTTTTTAGGCCAGATTCAAATCATTTTCCCATTTTGTTTTGTAACGACGAGAAATGTCTGAACTGCCTTATTTCGCTTTGCGGAAGCTTTTTTCTGAGTGGTATAGAAATTCCTGAAAATCATTTTTACTGGAGGATATTTGAGCCGGGCGAATATGTAATTAAGCAGCAAACTTCTGGTGGATTGCAAGGACAGTTACTCATTATTAGTATGGACCCTGCATCCCTGCCGCAGGAAATACTCCGGATTCCAGAAATCCTTTCTGCTCTAAACATGGAGGCAGTGAAAATACTGATCAATCTCCGGGCAGAGACTACCGGATCTGCTGCTGGTTCCCTGATTGATCGATTAATTGCGGACGCATTTATTCATTCGGTGGCGTCAGGATCCAAAAATGAAAAAAATGTGTTGCCATATGATCAAACCAGGTTAATTCAAGAATCGATGATGGGTTTGAGTGCCCGAAATGAAAAAATATCAAGAATTCCTAAAGCAAGACGGGTTTGGATCTGCAAACAGGTTTTCCACAGGACGCCCGGGCGACTAAAGCGCGAATTGTTGTTAGAGCAGTCTCTGGAAGCCGTAATACATACATCAAGACCTCTGGACTCGTTAGCCCTGGAGGCAGGTTACCGTTCTTGTGAAAATTTTATTACGGTCTTCTGCAGGCAATTCGGTATTTCACCGGGTAAGCTCAGAGCCCGGACGCGCAATCTTTCTTCCAATTTTTTTTCGTAGTTCCATTGGGGTAAATCCTGTTTTCTTTTTAAAGAGGGCTGAAAATGTCGCATCGCTTGAGTAACCAACCCGAGTTGCAATCTCGCGTATGGACAGCCCAGTATGTGCGATCAGTCCGTTTGCATTTTCCATCCTGATTTTGAGAATAAAACGATGAACTGTCATGCCAAACTGCTGTTTAAACAGATGTTTAAACCTGTTAGGGCTTAGTCCGTTTCTTTTCGCGAGATCAGGAATAGAAATCTTTTGAAAGGGCACGCCCATGATTTCTACGACTGCTTTTTCCAAGTTTTCCATGTCATAACCCTGCTCCGAGCTATTTACAAATTCAAAACCATGTCTGATCAGCTTTTCCACTATTCTAATAAAGACAAGCAGGCACTGGGTGGATATAAACTCTTTAGAAACCTGATGATCTCTGAATCTTATTTCTTCCAATACGATCCTGTCCTCAAGATCGAGTACAAAAGGAAGTTCGTTCAGGCAAATTGCCTGTTGATTTTCTGCCTTATCCATCAGCAATTGAACAGGAGCGTTTAATGATCTATGAGCTTCTAAAATGGATGAGCTTAATTGCACCAGGTTCAACGCGTAATTGCCGGGTCCTGGAAATTGGAGCGTGAAGAGATTTTCCGGATTATAAAATATATCACCCAGCGATTTGGCAAGGCATCGTGAATGCCCATCCCAAACATGAATGAAAGCACCTTGCTCACTTACCAGTATACAAATGCTTCCAGCAGGGATGCAAAATCTGATCCTGACCGATTGATCGATCTTAAAGGAATAAAAATAAAATTGGGCTGATTTTCCTTCTGATTGTTTGATACGAATTGCGCCAAAAGGTCCTGTGTAATCACAGCAAGAGGACTGATTTTCCGGGTCCTCCTGCGGAAGCAGGTCATAGGAATCCCCCGTCCAAAAGCTGATTTGATGTAATTGCATAGATTAGGTTCGGAATTAAGGTAGGGAATTTTCACATAATAACTAAAGTGTTTTACCCGGGATTTAATTAAAAAATCAAATCTTTTTGTTCGTTTTCCCAAAATATTTTCAAGCAATGCAGGATATTTTGCGCCTAAAATCCATTGGAAGCCATTATTACTTCTCAGGCATATGGCAAATGGATACTGGTACCATCAGAACCCATGCTCCCTTTTTCCGCCAGGTCCCGGGGGTCTTATAAAGCAATCGCTCCTTCCGGTGAATTGACTTATGAAAACCGGACTATGCCGCAGGTGGATTTGCATTTTTTTCATATCAGGATGAAGACCAGCGATATTTTGAGATTCAATCTACTTTCTTCACCCTATACTCTCCTATTCAATCTTTTGGGATCATGTATTGTTGAAGTCAGGTCAGGGCCATCGAGGGTTTTTCACGAACGAAGCTGTAACCTGATATGCAGAGAGAATTCAGAATTTTCATTGAGATTCAAGGAAAAAATGACCTCCCTCTTTCTCGTGATTTGTTTTAGTAAGGAATTTATAGGGAGGGTTGAGGAAGAGATCGTTATACCTGGAAACGATCGCATTGCATACTTAAACGCTAAAAACTTTATTGTAACCAAGGACCTGCTTGATCTCTTATCTCAGATCTTATTTCACGACTGCTCACTGAAATATAAAGACTTTATTATAGAGGAATTCGCTCTGGCAATACTGCTTTGCCTGATGGGGAAAAGAGAAAAAGGACCTTTCCAGCCTCTTTCCCATGACCATACAGATACAGATTCGCTTAGAGAAATGAAAAATCAATTACTCGAGGTGAAGAATAGAGCCCTATCCTTTCAGTGCCTGATGAAGACTGCAGGCATTATCCAGGTCAACAGGCTTCGAAGATTACTCAAATCCTTTTATGGGCTCTCAATTGAGGAATTCCTAACCGAAGCCAGGATGTCTGAAGCCCAATCCTTGCTGCTTAAAATGGACCGACCGATTAAGCAAATTGCCGCTGAAACAGGCTATAAAAACGTATACTATTTTACTAGGATTTTCAGCGCGTATACCGGAATGCCTCCTGCTACTTTTCAAAAGCTAAATAATGAATAAATAATCCAAAATGAACTGCCATAAAGTATAAATAAAAAGGCACAGAATATAAAAACCAGATGACTAATAATTAGGAAGCAGCATACTTCTCTCCACACCTTTGTATCACAAACTTTGCCATGAAAGAAAAAGCAAAAAAGAATATCGTGGAGGTAATTAGTATTCTCTTCATTATTCTTTTTGTTTATGCTGCGGCAAGTAAATGGATGGCCTTTGACAAATTCCAGGCGCAACTCAGTCAGTCGCCAATCATCGGTCCATTCACCAGATGGATTGTGTGGATAGTTCCCCTTGCAGAATTATTTTTGTCAATACTCTTGATTGTTCCGAAGTGGCAGGTCATGGGATTATATGGTTCATTTAGTCTTATGACCGCCTTCAGTACTTATATCATTGCTATCACACAATTCAGCGAGTATATTCCTTGTTCCTGCGGTGGAATCCTGGAGCACATGTCATGGAATATTCATCTTCTCTTTAACCTGTGTTTTGTTATACTTGCTTCTATAGCTATTCTCATTAGACCAGCACAAAATCATTTCACATTACTTGAATGACTGAAATATTTTTTATTGCAATTAAAAAACAGGGGATACCGAAAACCTGATCAAAGAGTAGGTAAAATCTAAAGTTTAGAGCTTTTTATAAAAGCCACGTTTTGTATGAAAAATAAAAAAATAGTTCTCCCCATCCTGGCAATACTTTTTGCTATTGCGAGCGCCTTTACCACTCAAAGGGTATCTTCAAAGCCTCCAACAGTTTATTATGAAAGTTCTCCGGCAAACTGTAAACCTTCCGCTTGCGGCCAGTTCACCGGAGCCCAGTGTAGTAATACTTTCTTGGATATTACCTGTCTTCAACCTACAACTTTGCGCAAGCCTAGTTAACACCATATACACAGGCTTGCTTCGGCAAGCCTGTGTATTTAAAACCTAGCCTTATGTTAAGCAGAAGGATAAAGTCATTATTTCCCTTTTTCTTTATAAGTATTGGCCTTATTCTTATACTCTATTATTGGTCGGCTAAAACAAACAAGAATGAATTTCGCAGGCTTTTTCCATCTCATGTACTGCTTGATGAAAAAGTGACTGATCTGGCGTATAACTCCTATTATATCGCGGGGAAAACGAAGAAAACCATTTATTTGGGTAATTATGTGACTCCTGATTATATAACTGAATTTTTACCTTCAGCAGCCCTGCTTAAGCACTTTCGCGTGCATTTAAACAGTCCGGAAAAGCTAAAAAGTGCCGGGTTCATTCTATCGGTAGATTCTCCCATGTATTTTTTGACCGAAGGAAATGAAGCTTTGTTATTTCGATCTGAATTTCCTGATCTTCAGTTGGAAAGCTCAATCGGCCATTCGTTACCTCATTTTTCTCTTTTCTGCCCAATTTCCAGTACCAGCTTTTTATTGAGGAGTTATAATCCGCAAAAAGCGACTACCACGATTTCAAAAATTTATTACTCCCCTTATAAGAAAATTGAAATTTTAAATATTCTGCAAAAACAGGTTGATGGGATTTTTTGCACAGACGGCATGATGGGTTACGATCCTGTTTCGCATAAGTTTGTTTATATATATTATTACCGGAATCAATTCACGGTTACAGATAGCGATTTACATATTATCTACCGGGGTACGACTATCGATAGCAATTCAACCGTAAAGTTTACCGTTTCCAGTTTTGATCAGCATAAGACGACGATTATTTCTTCCCCACAAAGACCAATCAATAAGCGCCTGGTCCTTGACCACGGAAATATTTTAGTGCAATCTGGTTTAGTCGCCAAAAATGAAAATGCCGGTATCTTGAATCGATATGCTGTTGTTGATGTTTATGCTATGAACGATGGCCATTACCGGTTTAGTTTTTATATCCCGAATTACAATGGGGAACAGGTCAGGGATTTCAGCATCTTAAATGACGATCTAATATCGCTTTGTGGACATTTTCTAATACATTACCACCTTAATATGCCGGATCCAAATTAGGGTTTTAATTTTCAGATACTGAACCTGAAAGCGAATCCCTAATTACAATAACTTTCATAACTGCTTTGCCTGGCACCAAATCAAGTCCCTGCCGGTTCAAAGCATTTTTCAAATCTGACCAGTCGGTCATTATACAATCCAGAGTAAGATCAATATTTCCCAAAATCTCCGTTTTATCCAGGATCGGTGGTTCATTATAATGATAATCCCATATCAGGTTGATCAGGCCTTTCACGAGGTAGTTAGTCATTGTAAAACCGGCACTTTCTTCTATGTCCGGAATCACCTGTTTACCTCCTTTGGTAACCAGATTTTTCCGGGCTAAATCGTTGGCAACCAAATTCCAACAAGGCATCTCTCTGTTTTCAATCGTAACACTGTAACCAAAATAGTTGCTTAAGTCCCGTTGCATGATAGTCTGCAAAAGCCGGGTCGTCGCTTTATTTTCCGGAATTCGCGTATTATAACAAAACAGGTTTTTTCGTTTTGCACCATCTGAAGAAAAAAGAGAACTGTCTTCCAGTTCTAAAACAGGCTGAATCCAATATGTGCCGTAAGAATTCTTTTCATAAAGATTCGGTACATGAAATATCGTATCTCCGTAAGCCAAATCATAAAGAGATCGTAAATCTATGTTTCCGACCATGATTTGGTTTCTGCAATAGACTTTGTTAATACAAGGTGGACCAATAGGCGGGACTAAGGAATTGAATCCTGTTAGCAGAGACCGAAATAAAAAAACAGAATCAGGGCCACCATTTCCAGATACCTGAAGCGGTTTTCTGTAATCAAATTCTGTTTCATCATCGAACAGCATGGGAATGTTTATCGGCTTATGACGAATAAAGGCTTCTATATTTTCAGCATCTAAACCAATCGGACAACCTATTCCAGCTACCAGACCAGCAGTATCAATATAGACATATGTTGGCACTCGCTGTATAAGCAAATTTTTGAATACCGCACTATCAAATGCATAAGGCATATTAAGCCCTTGTTTGTTTTTGTATTTGGAATAAATCTTTTCAATGGTTTTGTTTTCTAAACCCACGAGCAGGAAATCAACCTTCTCTTTATATTTATTATATAAGCTGTTAACCTTCGGAAAGCTTTGCACACAGGTAAGGCAACCCTGGGACCAGAAATCTAAAATCAATCCTTTTTGACGATGCCCCTGTAGAGAAACTATGGAGTCGCGAAAGCCTTGCACTTCCCTTATTTCTTTAGTAACTAAAGGCTTTCCTATTTCCGGTCGCTGAGAAAGGCCTGCTCCGGATTGGCCACAAACCAATAATGTTCCCACTATACCCGAGCTGACAAGTAACAAGCACTTCAAAGACAAATTCATAGTGGAATTTTTAATATGAACTAATACCCTGCATTTTGAGTCAGGTACGGATCTTTTTGGATCTCAGGTTGGGGAATAGGAAACCAGACATCGGTGGATTGCCAGTTTGATCCTTTAAGTAGGCCCAGGGTTTGATCGGAGAGGTTAAGGCGTTTTAGGTCAAACCATCGGTTTCCCCACTCAGTGAAAAGCTCTATTTGTCTTTCATGAATCAGATGTGTCTGAAAACTGGATAGGTCCGAAGAATTTATTGGAGGAAGACCAGCTCGATTGCGGATTTGATTAATATCTGCATCTCCCGAAACAATATCTCCTTGATTGGCCTCTGCCTCTGCGCGAATCAGGAGTAATTCACCCAATCGAAATACCACCTGGTACTCTGAAACATCCATTCCTGTCTTTATCTTGTATTTATAAGCAAAGTAGAAGGTTTGGCCACTTACCGAAATGCTGTCTATCCAATCTTTTCTGCGCATGTCTCCGGTTTCAAATGCAAAAAGAAGAGCAGAATCTAAGGCAACAAGAGAAGGAAAATCCTCCAGAATAAAATAATCTCCGTCCCAAGTATTACCTCCCGGAACAACCGGCATGAGTTGCCACACGGTTTCAGGACTCTCTTTTAGGAATACTCCATTAAGATCCGGATTAAGAGAGAAAGTACCGGAGTTTAATATAAGGTTGCAATATTTCTCGGCGTTAACCCAATCTTTCCTGTATAAGGCCAATCGAGCTTCAAGAAACTCGGCAGCTGCAAGTCCTGGATGGGAGGATCCAGCCCGATCCGGTATGTCAGCAAATGCCTGCGCTGCACCCTGCAGATCATCGTCCATTTGTTTCTCTATATCCGATAATGTTGATCTTGGTTTACCTGAATTTAATAAATAATTTGTAGCTGTTACTAATGGAATGCTGTCAAACAAATTGATGAGATAAGAATAACAAAATGCCCTTAAAAATTTGGCTTCTCCAATCAGATGGGTACGGGTTTCGTCAGGCAAATTATTAGAAGCGGAAACTCCCTCAAGCAAACTATTGACTGCGTAGATATATCCGAAAGTAGATCCCCAAAGATTGTTTACCAGCAGTGAATTGCGAGGAGAAATGGAGTTTTGATAAAACTGTCCAGGCTCGGTTTGGCTTGAATAATTTTTCAACTCATCAGCTGCCATTCCACAGAGCATGCCAATACTTGATCCCCCACCCGAAAAAGGACTGGTTGGGTCCTGCATGATGCTACTATATATCCCGGATAAAGCGGCTTTGGCGGATTGATCATTTGCAAATACCACCGAGCTCACCAGTTCTGTTGTAGGAGCAGGAACATTTACAAATTTTCGACAGCCAGATGTGGTAGATAAGATCAATAATGTGAAAATTTTTCCGATTGCTTTCATGATAATTTCTTTAACTATAGTATGATTTGAAAACCCACTGTAATCGTGGTTAATAGCGGAATATTGTTAAAATTCTGCGTCTGTGGACTGAGCCCGGTATAATGATTGAAAGTCAGCAAATTTTGACCCTGAATAAATATTTTAAATAAACTAATATGAAATCTCTTCAATGTTGCAGATGACAGGTTGTAAGAGATAGCTACATTTTTCAGGCTGATAAATGATGCATCTACAACAGTATTATCTCCATATCCATTTACATTATAATATGCAGTAGACGCCGCTGATCCAGGATCCTGACTGTACTTTTGAATATTTGTATGGTTTCCGGATTTTTGCCAGCGTAGGGTAACTGCTTCCGGCTGATTGCTTAAAGTTCCCGGTACAGAAAAAAATGAATACCTATAATCCCGTCCGGATTGTTTCACAAATTGAAAAAAAACATCAAGGCTCCATCCCTTATATTGAAAACTGTTTTCCAGTCCCCCGAAAAGATCCTGCTGAATAACTTTGTTTGTTTCAAGATCATCTGGATACACAGGATTGTTTGTGAGATCCCCTTTGCTGTCGTAGAATTGATAGACACCCGTTTCAGGATTAACGCCTGCCATATCAAAAGCGTGAACGATGCCAAGCGGCTTGCCGATAGCATATCTGGTGGCATAAGAGGATCCGGCTATGCCCGGAAAAGCAATGAGCTTGCTTTTAGGAATAGAAAGGTTAATGCTACTAGTCCAGGTAAATGCGCGGGACCGAACGTTGCGTGAATTAATATCAAATTCCCAACCTGAATTCCTTAACAATGCAGGTAGATTGGCAACAATGGAATTAAATCCCGTGATCAAAGGCAAAGCATAAGGAACGAGTTGACTACTCGACCGGTTAATGTAATAGCTTGCATTCAGCAGGAGCCGGTCATGAAACCAACCTGTTTCAAGTGCGCCTTCCCATTTATTATTTTTCTCCCAGCTGTAATTTGGGTTTGAAAGATTATTAGGATACAATCCTCCGGTGTTGTCATAAGGATAAGGTGTGGGACTATAAGTAGACAAGTATTGATAATCTCCGATCTGATCATTCCCGGTAACTCCCCAGCTGGTCCTGCATTTTCCGAAACTCAAAAAAGCAAACCTTTTTTGGATAAAAGGTTGATTGGAGAAAATCCAGGAAGCGCCGACTGCTCCAAAAGAGGCAAACTGATTACCAGGACCGAAACGGCTTGAACCATCTCTTCGACCTGTAAAATCGAATATCCATCGATTATTTATGTTGTAAAGAAGTCTTGCAAATAACGCCTGATATTTATAATGCAGATCGTTTGTGGCAATTACGTAAATGTTGGAAGCACCGGCAATATTTTCAATCAGCGCATCATTGGTAAACCCAGTAGCATCCAGTGTTTGTGCTTTTTGATTTGATCCCTGGAATGTTGATCCAATCAAAATCTCCACTTTGCTACTTCCCAGGGTTCTTTTCCAATGAAGTTGTGGTTCAAGTATCCAGGTATTGCTATTATTTTCTGCAAATGCGGCCGCGCCGAAAGGAATACCCCAGGCCGGGTCATAAGACCCTAATGGGAAAGTAGAAGTTTCATTAAAGCTTAGTCGATTATATCCCGCGTTTATCTTCATTTCCAGATCGGCTGTAAGTTGATAACCAAGAACCAAATTGGAATTCAATGTTTCTGTCTTAGCAAGAAAAAGTGTCTTGACAATGCGCAACGGATTTGTCCAGCTCGAATGTGCCCAGTTCAGGTTGCCACTTGAATCATAAATTGGAGGAGCATCCGGCGGGAGACTAAGTGCTTGGGCCGTCAGATCCATACCAGGGAGATAGTTATTATCTGAAAGATAACTTCCGGAAAATTGCATAGAAAATTTACGATTAAATGAAAAATGCTGAACAGAGATATGCCCAGATACTTTTTGATCAGAAAAATTTCCTGGAAATACAGTCGTCTCGCGGTGGTAACCACCACCTAATAGCACATTAGTGAGAGAGTCTCCGCCGCTTACTGATGCATGCAAATCATTTGTTTCGCCTGTTCCACCAAGCAGAACTTTTTGCCAGTCGGTACTTCGCGTCGTATCCCAGATTAAGAGATCCGGTGCGTTTGTAATATCAGGGACTACACCGTCGTTGCTAAAAGCTTCCCTTCTCATTTGCAAATATTCTGATTTGGAAAGCAGTTTCAAAGGTTGAGCAAGCTTCAGAAAGCCCGAATAAGCGGAAACATCGAGCCTTGTTTTTCCTGCTTTTCCTTTTTTTGTAGTAATTAAGATCACCCCGTTTGCTCCCCGAGATCCATAAATCGCAGTGGCATCTGCATCTTTTAATACTTCAACGCTACTGACGGAAGCCGGATCAATACTTCCTAATGGATCGCCGTTTTGAATAATGCCACTAAACAAAGAGCCCATAGGTGCAGAAGGAAAGGGCACACCATCAATAATGTACAATGGATCATTTCCACTGGAGATGCTATTCTGTCCACGGATCTTAACCAGAAAGCTGCTCCCCGTTACACCTGTTTGTTGAATCACAGAAAGTCCGGAGACTCTGCCTTCCAGGGCGGAGAGAGGGTCAGTTATGGGTTGTTTCTCGATATCCTCCGATTTTACGGTCGCCACATCCCCTGTATTTAATCTTTTGGTCGTAGTACCATACGCAATCACCTGCACTTCATCCAGGCTGCTGATGGTGCGTTTGAGGATCACTGTTAGATTCGACTTCTTATTCAGCAAAAGAGTCTGAGTCTGGTAACCAACATGACTCAATACCAACATCGTTTCGTCAGGAATTTTTTCCAGCATAAACTCCCCTTCACTGTTGGTCGTCGTTGCGATCCGGGATCCCTGCACACCAACCGTAACGTCCTCGACCGGATCTCCCTGTTCATTCGTGATTTTACCCTTAATGTCGATCGGCGGCTGATTTACAACAGGCTTTTTCTGAACAACTATGGTTTTGTTTTCCAGCCGGTACACCAAAGGCTGCCCTGCAAAACAAAGATTAAGAACTTCTTCCAGCGGAGCTTTAGTGACATGGATCGTTACCGGTTTTGCTCCCGACAAATCCTTATTTGAATAATAAAAAAAATAACCGGTCTGGTGATGGATCTCTAAGAAAAGATCCTGCAAAGAGGCATCGTCGCGGTTCAGCGTTATTTCCTGACTGCGTGCATCCACGCAAATGAGCACCGAAATCAGGAGGCAGGTGAGGTAAATAATTTTTCTCATAATGTGGTTTGGTTTGGGCATGAGCCTGACAGCCGGGCTCCGCCGTAATTCTAAAACTACAATCAAGTTTGACTAGCTAATCAAGCTAAGGGTTTTACCCTATCAGGTTTTCCGGGGTATGACCTGGACTTCATTTCCCTGGATGCGGAAATGAACGTATTCTTCAACTTCCAGCGTCTTTAACACTTCAATCAGAGAACGGCTCCGTGGAAGTATTCCGGAGAATCGTTCGGTTAATGGACCCTTGTAAGTAACGTGAATCGGATACCACCTGGCGATTTCGTTCATGATCTCATCAAAAGGCTCATCCTGAAACCAGAACAGATTTTGCCGCCAGGCAGCAGCTTGTTGGATATTAACCGAATCAGTCTTAATTTTTCCGCCTCTCCCCAATACAGCCTGATGCCCGGGCTTCAGTATTGTACTGTCAGGTCCAGCTCTCAAACTTATCAGGCCCTGCACCAAAGTTGTTTTCTCTGATGGTTCATCTACGTAATTTCTAACATTAAATTCCGTACCCAGTACCCTGACCACCCCATTACCGGCATCCACCAGGAATGGCTTGTTCTTGTTTTTTGTGATTTCAAAATAGCCCTCCCCAGATAGAATTACTCTTCTTTCATTCCCTGGAAAGGATACCGGAAAAGTCATACTCGAGCCGGCATTAAGCCAAACCCGGCTCCCATCCGCCAGCGTAATCTGATAACTTGATCCTGTAGGTGTGGTCAGCGTACTAAATTCATCTTCTGCCGGTTTCGCTGTTTGTTGAATAGTAAGACTATTGCTGTCGGTTTTCCAAATCAAATTTGATGCTGTAAGATTTCCATTGTGCGCAGTATCCAAACGAATCACCGTCCCGTTAGCTAAGATGAGTGTGGGTTTTGGCAAAGCAGGATTTACATCATTTTTGAACCGCTCTGCCTGGGTTTGATCCTGGTCAGGCATTAATTTAGGATGATGGGTAACAAGAATAAAAGTTCCAGTAACCGCACCTGCAAAAATCGCGGCAATAGCGGCATATTTTTTCCAGCCAAACAAAACCGGAGCCTTTTTGCTACTCCCCGCTTCGATCCTTTTCCGAATTAGATTCCATGTGGCTTTACTATCCCTGGACTTAAGCTTTGCTAATTGCCGGTTCCAGGCATCTTCATTGCTGATGTCGTCAAATAAGTCCTCATTTGCCTGGGACTGCCTGAGCCAGTCCTCAAGTATTCGCCTATCAAGTTCCGAAAGCGTTTCGTGCTGCTGATAGCGCCAGAGAATATCAACAATTGAAAGGTTTTTTTGCATAATCAGGGAATCTTCCGGTAAAGCTTAATACTTAAAACTCCTCTATCTGAATTAAGCATCCGATAAATTTTTTTTAATCCCCAATAAAGTTAAACCTAAAAAAAGAAGAAATTCAAGTAGGTAAATGAATGTCTTGCCAGGCTTTGACGTAGGCTTTTGAGGGCGGAAACACGGTGGGTTTTAACGGTATTTATGGATATTCCCAAGCGTTCGGAGATTTCCGTAAGTTCCAATCCTTCCCGGAAAATCATCATAAACACTTTTTTCCTTTGTTCGGGAAACTCCTCTGCTTTCAAAAATGCCAATTGGCAAAGCTCAGCACGGATCAGTTCTGCTTCCATTTCAGCAGTAGTCTTTTCTGAAAGATAGCCGACTTCTTCTTGTGCGGCCCTGCGCCGTTTGTTCAGCCGGATGTTATCGAGGCAGGCATTTTTTGCTACCGCAAACAGATAATGTACAATTCCCCTGATATTTTGAAATTTCTCACGCCTATCCCAGATTTTGAGAAAAGATTCCATCACGATATCTTCTGCCTGAAGGTCATCCTCAATCAGATTACGGGCATAATTCCAAAGCGCATGGTAGTGAATATCATAAAAATATTTTAGCGCAG
>JANWIY010000152.1 GCA_025449645.1 Chitinophagaceae bacterium
AGCAAATCCCGGATTAAGCCAGAATACCTCCGGCGTATCCGTCCAAACCCTGGATGCAAATGCAATATAGGTAGAAGGAAGACGAAACAATTGTTGTAGGGGAGCAATGCCGAAGGGGACTAAAAAAAACAGTAGAAAAAAAAGTATGACGATAACGGTAAAGACCATACCCTTTTTGTATTGCTTTTGCCATACAAGATGCAGGATGAAGGGAATCAGCCAGCCAATCATGCTGTACCTGCTCAACAGGCAAATGGATGCGGCAATGCCGATATAATAAATATTTCCGGAAATAATTGCGAAGCAAAGCAGGACAAAGTACAGAATGACCGGACCTTCCTCGCTCAGGCTGATAACGCCATGCACGTCGTTTCTCGAGAAAATCCACCAGAAAAGCATTCCTGCAATCGCGAGCAGCAGGTATGGGTTAATTCCATTTTTTCTGATCCTGAGGGTGAATAAAAATCCCGCGAAACCTAACAGAATAGTCATAACCGTTACCCACCGCATATCCAGGTGAAGCAGCAGCGCACCCGAATATGGCAGCCACATGGCAGGAAGATAGACCGGGCGTGTACCATTCCATATATCCGAAATGGGATCATATACCTGTTTCCAATGGCCGCTCAGAAACCTTTCGTTCATCACTTTGATCACGGGTAGCATATCTGCATAATCCGGATCCACCGGAATCTGGTCGAACCAGTATCGGGAAGTGATATAGGCCAGGAAAAGCATTAATATGGCCAGTCCGCATTTTATCCAGATTCCGTCTCCCGGCGATTTCCTGCAATGATCAAAACTGAGTTCCGGCAGGAAAAGCAATGAAAATACGAGCCCCAGGCCGGCAACAAAATACAGGACGGAGGCAATGGATGTCTGAGCCCCTAACAATAATCCGTAGGTCGCAAAAAATGTTTCTGCGCCAAATGAAATGAGTATAAGGTTCTTTGCAACTTTACAATCCATTCAGCTGGAAAGGCTTTAAATTGATATTTTTATTTACCTGCAATCCTTCGAGTGTATATATTTGACATTCTTTAATGCAATGACATGAAATTATTAGAAGGTAAAATAGCCATCATAACCGGGGCGGCCCGGGGGATAGGGGAGGCGATTGCTCTCAAACTGGCTTCCCAGGGCGCCCACATTGCATTCAGCTTTCTTTCAAGTGATGAAAAGGCACGCATACTGGAACAAAAACTCACAGCCCTTGGAATAAAGGCAAAGGGATACAAAAGTAACGCAGCTTCTTTTGAAGACTGCGGTGAGCTCGTCAATGCTGTGGTAAAGGAATATGGAACTGTTGATATTTGTATTAATAATGCGGGCATTTCCAAAGATAGTTTGTTGTTGCGTCTTACGCCCGAACAATGGGACGAGGTGATGAGCACGAACCTGAAGAGCGTTTTCAATATGACCAAACATGTGATCCGGCCGATGCTGATGGCAAAAAAGGGGTCTATCATTAATATGAGTTCTATAATCGGTATCCGGGGAAATGGGGGGCAGTCCAGTTACGCTGCTTCCAAGGCAGGGATCATCGGGTTTACCAAATCGGTCGCGCATGAATTAGGCAGCCGTAATATCCGGTGTAATGCTATTGCACCCGGCTTTATAGAAACAGACATGACCCACTACCTTAAAGATGAAGAAGGTGCAAAAACTTTCCTGGCGAAAATTCCCCTTGGAAGGTTTGGCAGCGCGAATGAAATAGCGGATACTGCACTCTTTCTCGCTTCTGATATGAGCAGCTATATTACCGGCCAGGTGATCAGTATTTGTGGTGGATTGAATATTTAAGAGACCAAATTAAAAAGTAAAAATTAAAAATTTAAAGAAGAGACGTTTTGGGTCTTCTTTTATCCAGATAATACTAAAAGGGGACTGTGAAGGTGCTTATTTCCCCGGTAGAAAATGATGTGTTTTTGCCGGGATAAATGATCATTGGAAATTAGGGCGGTCGCTTTTACCTTTTGGTGGGAAAACAGATCTTTTAATCTTTAGATGCTAATTGAAAAGTATGAGCGCTTACGAGAAATTGCTTTCCAATAATAAATCCTGGGCGGCCGGAATGGTCAAAGAATCGCCTGATTTCTTCCGGAATCTGGCCGATCAGCATCCTGAATTTTTGTGGATAGGATGCAGCGATAGCCGGGTGCCGGCAAATGAAATCACCGGCACATTGCCAGGAGAAATTTTTGTTCACAGGAACCTGGCAAACCTGGTTATCCATACGGATGTAAACCTGCTCAGCGTATTGGAATATGCTGTCGTTCATCTCAAGGTAAAGCACGTGATCGTTTGTGGTCACTATGGGTGCGGCGGCATAAAGGCAGCTATGACCAGCCATGATTTCAAGCAGGTGCTTAATATGTGGCTCCGGAACATAAAAGACGTTTACCGCCTGCACCGCAACGAGCTGGAAGCGATTTCAGACCTCGGAAAAAGAGAAGACCGCCTGACTGAACTCAATGTACAGGAACAGGTTTTACACCTGGCCAAAACCTCCATCATACAACGTGCATGGCAGCATACAAAAGCTCCTCACCTCCATGGATGGGTTTATGGTTTGAAAGACGGACTTCTGCGTTCGGTATTCAGCATGACACCCGATAGTGCGATTGATCCGATTTATGCTTATGATGATTTGAGGTAGAGAAAAGTAAAAATTAAAAAGTAAAAATTAAAAAACGACCCAAATGTTTTTAGTTTCAGAAATATGAAGTTCAAATTTTTAATTTTTAATTTTCAACTTCCCAATCGCCTCCTGCGTAAAAGAACTAATCACCAGTCTCCCGCTTATTTTTGCGCGTTCAGCCAGCAGTTGATCCCAATGAGAAGTGCCTTCCCAAAACATTTTCTTCATTTCCTTCATGGCCTCGGGATTGGAATGACTCAGGTGATTCTGCAGTCGGTATATAGATTCATCCATGACTTCCCTTGTTGCATGTACCTCTGAATAAAAGCCTCTTGCCTTCGCCCATTCGGCCGTCCTCCATGAAGATGCATCTATGGCAAGTTGGCAAAAAGCGGATAATCCGATCTTACGTTCCATGACCGGGCCGATAACAAAGGGACCAATGCCCAGCGAAAGTTCGCTGAGTTTGATTTCAGCACCGGTCAGGGCAATCGCGTAATCTGCAGCAGCAGCAAGTCCGACGCCACCACCCACACATTTACCCTGGATACGGGCAATAATAAACTTGGGACATTTGCGCATGCTATTAAAAACATGTGCGAAGCCATTGAAAAAGTCTTCGCCCTCCCTCGCAGTTTTTATTTTGGACATTTCCTGAAAAGATGCTCCGGCGCAAAATGATTTTTCTCCCGCTGATCGCAGCAAGATCACACGAACATCATCGTCGAGGCCCGCTGCGTGAATCTGAAAGCCAAGTTCCATCAGCAGATTGCCCGGCAGCGAATTGCTTTGGGGATGAAAAAATTCGATTGTGAGGCATTGACCATGCCTCACCGATTTCACATAACCGGATACATGCCCATTCATATTCATTATGATTTTTTCCTAACCATTGTGAGGATACTTGCAATCATCACGGATTCTCCTGAATCGTCGATAACATCAACATACCATTTCACGATTCCTTTCTGAACAGTATCCCCTTCCCTTAATTCCTGATCTGCTTTCTCTTTGCAGGTGAGGGTGACGCCGATCGTTGTTCCCGCGTAAACAGGTTTTATGAAACGGCACTCTTCTATTCCGTAATTTAAAAGAACAGGACCCTTGGCTGCATCCACAAATAATCCTGCTGCGGCGCTGAGAATGAAGTAACCATGTGCCACGGGCCTTTCAAAAATTGTTCCTTCCAGGGAAGTATGGTCGGTATGGGCATAAAAATGATCCCAACTGAGATTGGCAAATTGCGCAATATCTGATTCCGTAATTGTACGTTTATGTGTAATTACCGTGTCCCCGATTTTCAGCTCTTCAAAATATTTTCTAAATGGATGCTTTTCATCCACGATTTGCTTAGCGTGCGCCTGATATACGGATGTGATGGCCGTAAGCGTTGTTGGCGAACCCTGAATAGCTACCCTTTGCATATAATGCTTTACGCCGCGCGCACCTCCCATTTCTTCTCCGCCTCCTGCCCTTCCCGGTCCTCCATGAACCAACATGGGAAGCGGTGAGCCATGACCTGTACTTTCTTTCGCGCAATCCCTGTTCAGTACCAATATCCTGCCATGGTGCGTTGCTGCGCTTAATACGTACTGCTTTGCAATTTCATCAATCGACGTGACAATGGTACTGCATAAGGAACCCTTTCCCTTTTTCGATAAAGCGATTGCTTCATCCAAACTTTTATAGGGCATAAGTGTACTCACTGGTCCAAATGCTTCGATATGATGTGCTTCTTCTCCGGAAAAAGGCCGTTCATTCAGCAGGAGCAGGGGACTCATGAAGGCGCCTTTGACAGCATCAGCATCCAATAATTCCACACTGTCCATTGACCCATAAATGATTTGCGAGGAAGCTAATAATCTTTGAACCTGATCACGCACTTCTTTCCGCTGATCCTGTCCGGCAAGTGAGCCCATCCGGACTTTTTCATTAACAGGATTGCCGATAACAGTTTGGGCCAGCGCCTTGAAAATGGATTTACTCATTTCTTCTATCCGGTTTCCCGGAACGAAAATCCTGCGGATAGCTGTGCATTTTTGTCCTGCTTTTACGGTCATTTCCTTTCTCACCTCTTTTACAAAAATTTCCCATTCGGGTTTTGATGGATCCACATCCTCACCGAGCACAATACAATTCAGTGAATCCGCTTCCATAGTAAAAGAAACATTCTCCCTGAGAATATTCGGATTGGATTTTAGCTTGAGGCCGGTTGACGCGGACCCCGTAAACGTAACCGTGTCCTGAGACGTAAGCAGGTCCAGCAGATTCCCTGTGCTTCCGCAGATCAATTGCAATGCACCTTGCGGAAGAATCTGAGAGGCATGTATTTCCCTTACAACGGCTTCCGTTAAGAAGGAAGTTAAAGTTGCCGGTTTTACAATTGCCGGAACACCGGCAAGCAGGTTGACGGCAATTTTCTCCAGCATTCCCCACACAGGAAAATTGTAGGCATTGATATGGACCGCCACCCCTTCCTTGGGAACCAGAAGATGATGGCCGGCGAAGGTATTTGTCTTGCTCAGGTTCACAGAATCCCCATCGGTGCAAAAAGGCTGATCAGGGAATTTTCTTCGCAGGGAAGCGTAAGAAAACAAATTCCCGATGCCGCCTTCAATATCAATCCAACTGTCGGCCCTCGTAGCACCCGTATGAAAACTGAGCCTGTAAAATTTTTCGATATGCTGCTGAAGATAAAGTCCGAGGGCTTTTAGCATTCGTCCTCGCTCCTGAAAACTCATATTGCGCAAAGCCGGATTTCCAGTATTCCGGCCGTAATCCAGAACCTGCTGAAAATCCACTCCCTTACTGCCTGCAATACAAATCGCTTCTCCGGTCACCGCATCAAACAGCGTTTGACCTTCCCCTTCCGTTTCGATCCATTTGCCGGCTACAAAGTTTCCAAGCTTCTTCATCCGCTCATTTTATCTGGTTACTTCGGTTATAATGTCTTTCAATGGTTTCAGTGAAGTCGCTTCGCTGGTTACTTCTGGCATAACGTCCTAATCACTTCCGCCATAATTTCTTTTAATGATCTGCCGAATTCCCTATTGTTTACCAGCCCAGAATCCAGGCAAATATAAGTGGGGCGACAATGGTTGCGTCGCTTTCCACAATGTATTTGGGCGTGTGAATATCCAGTTTCCCCCAGGTGATCTTCTCATTGGGAACGGCGCCGGAATAAGATCCATAAGAAGTGGTGGAGTCCGAAATCTGGCAGAAATAACTCCAGAACGGAACGTCGTGCCATTCCAGGTCCTGATACATCATTGGTACCACGCAGATAGGGAAATCCCCGGCAATTCCGCCTCCGATCTGAAAGAAGCCAATGCCTTTCCCGCCGGAATTTTTACGGTACCAATCAGACAGCCAGACCATATATTCAATTCCGCTTTTCATGGTCGTGGGCTTCATCTCCCCTTTTACAATATAGGAAGCAAAAATATTTCCCATGGTACTATCCTCCCAGCCGCCTACAACAATCGGAAGGTTTTTTTCTGCCGCAGCGATCATCCAGCTATCTTTTACATCAATTTCATATCCTTTTTCCATGACTTTGCTCAAGAGCAGCTTGTACATGAATTCGTGAGGGAAATACCTTTCTCCTTTCTGATCTGCGTCCTTCCAGAGGCTCACGATGTGGTGCTGGATCTTTCGGAACGCCTGTTCCTCAGGAATGCATGTGTCCGTTACCCGGTTCAATCCTTTTTCCAATAGCTCCCATTCCTGCTGCGGTGTGAGGTCGCGGTAATGAGGAACCCTCCTGTAATGCGAATGCGCCACCAGGTTCATGATATCCTCTTCAAGATTGGCGCCCGTGCAGGAGATGATATGTATTTTATCCTGGCGGATCATCTCTGCCAGCGAAACGCCGAGCTCAGCCGTACTCATGGCGCCTGCCAGGGTAACCATCATTTTCCCTCCATCTGCTAAATGGGTCTCGTAACCTTTTGCTGCGTCCACGAGGGCCGCTGCATTAAAATGCCTGTAATGATGCGATATAAACTTGGAAACCGGTCCTTTATTCATGGATGCTGGTAAATTTGAAGGGCAAAAATAATTTTTTTTAAATCCTCATTCAAATCATTCCTCTCAGGTGCAAAAGCCGTAATAAAAAGAACACAGGCCGGGTTTCAACGATTCTCCCCGGGAAATCATTTTAAATGTAATTTTAGTTAAAGCTGGCCCATGAAAAATGGATCTCTGGTCTTCTTCTTTTTGACGATTTCATTATACCCATACGCACAGGGCATCACAGGAAACTGGCAGGGCATTTTATTAGCAGGCCCTCAAAAGCTTAAGCTCGTTTTTCACATCAAACCGGATTCCGCTCATTCCTATTTATCCAGCTTTGACAGCCCCGACCAGCATGCTTATGGACTTCCATGCAGTGAAACCCGTGTAAAAGGAGATAGTCTGAAGATCGGGATTAAATTAATCAATGGAGGCTTCCTGGGTAAATGGAACGGAAGCGACAGCATTGCCGGATATTTTTTTCAGAGCGGCCAGAATTTCCCAATGGATCTTAGCCGGTCATCGGATTCTGAAGTGGTGGTCATCAGGCCGCAAACACCGAAACCACCATTCCCTTACAACATCGAGGATCTTGAATATGATAATCCTGTTTCAGGCATACATTATTCAGGAACCCTAACCTGTCCCAAATCCGGCGGTCCGTTTGCAGCTGCAATCCTCATTACCGGCAGCGGTCAGCAGGACAGGGACGAAACCCTTTTCGGACATAAACCTTTTGCGGTTATCGCCGACTATCTCACGCGCCGTGGTTATGCCGTACTCAGGGTAGACGATCGGCAGATGGGCAAAAGCACAGGCGATGTAGACAGAGCAACCAGTAAGGATTTTGCCAACGACGTGGAAGACGGTATACATGAGCTTCAAGGCAGGAAAGAGATCGATCAGAAAAAAATCGGCCTGATTGGCCACAGTGAAGGTGGTTTGATTGCATCTATCGTGGGTTCGGAAAATGCAAATGTCGATTTTATTATCATGCTTGCCGGCCCTGGGTTGAAGGGATCCAAACTACTCGTACTGCAAAGTGAAGCGGTTGCCCGGTCTCACAACCCAGGAGAAAATTCAGTCGAAGCCAGTAAAAACCTGACCAAATTACTTATAGACGCCATTTTGTATTCCAGGGATAGCACCGTGCAATTCGAGCAGGCCTGGAAAGGATACTTATCATGGAAGAAAACCACGAATCCTGCCATTGTCGCTGTGATGGGGTTCTCCGATGATACAAGCGCCAGGGCCCAAATCCGGGCGCAGCTGGACAGAATGAACACTCCCTGGTTTGTCTATTTTCTCCAGTCTGATCCCGCGGAATTTATCAGCAGGCTGCATTGCAAACTGCTCGCCCTCGACGGATCTAAAGATATCCAGGTTTTAGCTGATCAGAATCTGGCAGCAATTGAAACTGCACTGGAGAAAAGTCCTTCCAAAAACTATTCAACAGAAAAATTGCCGGGTTTGAATCATTTGTTTCAGCATTGCAAAACCTGCACCGTTGAAGAATATGGTCAGCTCGAAGAAACTTTCGCTCCTGAGGCCCTGCAAAAAATGGGAGAATGGCTTGATAAAAATGTAAAATAAGTGAACTATCTCGCGCATGCGTGGCTTTCCTTTGGAGACCCGGAAATACTGGCGGGTAACATGATAAGCGATTTTGTCAAGGGCAAAAAAAAATTTGACTATCCCCTGAAGGTGCAAAACGGAATCGACCTGCACCGGCGGATTGACGAATACACCGATTACCACCCCGCAACAAAAACGGCAAAACAATATCTGAAAGAAGCCTGCGGTTTGTATGCAGGAAGTTTTACGGACATCATCTACGATCATTTCCTGGCCAATGATACCCATGAATTTGAAGAAGGAGCACTCGAAGCATTTGCAGAAAAAACCTATGATCAGCTGGATCCTTTTAAGAATCTGTTACCTCCTGAATTCGGGCGTTTTCTTTATTATATGCGCAACCAGAACTGGCTTTTGAATTACCGTTATCCGAAAGGCATTCAACGAAGCTTCGAGGGTCTCGTACACCGTGCGAAATATATAAAGGACCCGCAGCCAGTATACGATGCATTCATCGCTCATTACGAAGAACTAAAGAATTGTTATGATCTTTTCTTCCCTAACCTGAAAACTTTTGCTTTCCACGAGTTGCTCTATCTTCGCCCGGACAGGGGCAATACTTAGTTGTACCTTTGCATTAATTTTAAAATATGAAATCGTTTTTTTTAGGAATACTGACGATGTTCGTCCTAGCGACAGTGAAAGCGCAGAATGAGTTACCGCCTTTGGATAAGTCGCCTATGGATATGTGCTATTATCCTGTGAATTATCCCATCCTCAAGATTCAACATAAGGGAGATGCCCCTCTGGTAGCTCGTGTTATCTACGGTCGTCCGCAAAAAAATAATCGGGTTATTTTCGGAGACCTTGTTCCTTATCACAACGTATGGCGCTTGGGTGCCAATGAGGCCACTGAAATCGAATTTTTCAGGGATGTGAAGATCAACAATAAAAAAGTGCCCAAGGGCAAATATACTTTATATGCGATTCCGGATACCAGCAAATGGACCCTGATTGTAAATAAGGAAACGGATACCTGGGGTGCATTTGACTATGATGAAAAAAAAGATCTGCTCCGCGCGGATGTACCGGTGAAAAAAAGAACTGATACGGTCGATGTCTTTACAATCTGTTTTGACGGCGATGATAAAAACAAAACGGAATTGCAGATGGTCTGGGACAATCAGGAAGCCCGCCTTCCCATCAGCTGGTAATCCATGCCTGTGATTTAATAGCCTGAACAACTTTCTTTTCTTTTATCAAATAAATTTGCACATGAAATTTGCAACGCGACTCATCCATGCAGGCATGGAGCCTGACCCCAGCACCGGCTCCATTATTCCGCCGGTTTACCAAACCTCCACTTTTGTTCAGGAAGCACCGGGGCGGAACAAGGGATATGAATATGCCCGCTCCCAGAATCCTACCCGCACCGCGCTGGAAAAGGCCTTGGCCAGCACTGAAAACGCGCGCTATGCACTTAGTTTCAGCAGCGGGGTTGCCGCATCTGATGCTGTTATACGCCTGCTTGTTCCCGGTGACGAAGTGATTGCAGCAAACGATATGTACGGCGGGACATTCCGCCTGTTCTCCAAAATATTTGAAAAGGCGGGGATCCGGTTTCATTATGTTGACATGCAGCAGGCGGATCATATCCTTCCCCTCATCAACCCTAAAACCAGGCTGGTCTGGATGGAAACGCCAACAAATCCTCTGATGAATATCGTTGACCTGGCAGCAGTTTCAACTATTGCCAAAGAAAAAAACCTGCTGCTTTGTGTAGACAATACTTTTGCTTCGCCGGCCCTGCAAAATCCGCTGGATTTTGGAGCCGCCATCGTTGTACATTCAGCTACCAAATACCTCGGAGGCCACAGTGATGTGATCCATGGATGTGTAATGATGAATGATGCAGGTCTGCGCGACCAGCTTTATTTTATTCAAAAATCCTGCGGAGCCGTGCCCGGGCCTCAGGATTGCTTTTTGGTACTGAGAGGTATCAAAACACTTCAGGTCCGCATAGAGAGACATTGTCAGAATGGTGAAAAGATCGCCCGTTATTTGCGCGGGCATAAAAGCGTGCGTAAGGTTTATTGGTGTGGCTTTGAAGACCATCCCGGATATGCAATTGCCAAAAAACAAATGAGCGGTTTCGGCGGCATGCTCAGCTTTGAATTGAAAAACGAATCGCCGGAAGAAACCAGGCGGGTCCTTTCGTCCACAAAATTATTTTCCCTGGCAGAGAGCCTGGGCGGCGTCGAATCTTTGATAAGCCATCCTGCCAGCATGACTCATGCTTCCATTCCAAAGGAAGAAAGGATCAAAAACGGACTCAGCGATTCGCTGATCCGCCTCAGTGTGGGTATTGAAGATGTTGACGATCTTATTGAAGACCTTGAGAATGCTATTGGGTAAATTGGTTGATAGTTGATGGCTGATGGAAGTCTTTGGAAGTTCGATAGCCGAAATGAATTCTGAAATAGTAATTCGAACTGGCATATTTTGACCTGAAATTTGCACCTGAAGTCCATCAACTATCAACCATCAACCTATTAATAAGGGAATTTGAAAAACAAAACTGAGCTAAAAGATTTTTTGGAAAGAAAGGTGCAGCAATACAATCAACCTTCTTTCATAACGGATGACCCGGTCTCGGTACCTCACCGTTTTCATAAAAAGCAGGACATTGAGATTGCGGGGCTTTTTTCGTCCGTATTTGCATGGGGAAACCGGAAGACGATCATACGGAAGTCCAGCGAGCTAATGTATGCCATGGACAATTCCCCTCATGAATTCATTATCTGTCACAAGGAAAAAGACCTCAAGAGATTTCTGGAATTTAAACACCGTACGTTTAACGCAACCGATCTGCTTTATTTTATCCGTTTTCTAAGGTCACATTATCAGAAACATGAGTCACTCGAAACGGCTTTTCTTTCCCCACAATCCATAAAGGCAGACCGAATGAAAAACGGTCTCAGTGCTTTTTACAATCGTTTTTTTTCTCTGGAAGGTGCACCCCGGCGCACCCAAAAACATATTTCCACTCCGGAAAAAAACGCGGCTTGTAAAAGACTGAATATGTATTTACGCTGGATGGTGAGGCGGGATGATCATGGGGTCGACTTCGGCTTATGGAAAAAAATATCCCCGGCAGATCTGATTTGCCCGGTGGACCTGCACGTGTCCCGGGTAGCCAGGCATTTTGGTCTGATCAGCAGGAAGCAGACGGACTGGACCACGGCCATAGAACTGACGGAAGCTCTCCGGGAAATGGATTCAAATGACCCGGTAAAATTTGACTTTGCCTTATTTGGGCTGGGCGTCTTCGAAAAATATCAATGATCCCCGGGAAGGGATTATTTATACATTAGTTCGCGTACTTTTTCCTTGTCCTCTTTTTCTTTCTGCAGATCGAACATGGTTCCAAAAACCCGGTCCCAGATGGTAGTGCTGACACCGAATCCCCTGCTATCATCTTTATAATGGTGCAGGTGGTGATTTCTCCAAAGGGGTTTCATCCATTTGAAAGGCGGGTTCCAGGCATGGATTGCAAAGTGGATGCTCCCATAGAAAAGATAGCCCAGGATAAAACCGGAGAAGAAGGCAAATGAGTATTCCTTCAGAGCCAGGAACATGATCCCGAAGACCAGGGAGCTGATGATAATGCTGGGCACCGGAGGCATGAAAAGGCGCTCTTTGTCGCGCGGGAAATGGTGATGGTTCCCGTGCATAATATAAATAAATTTCTTTGCTCTTTCGCTTTCTCCTATAGCGTGAAAGGCAAAACGGTGCATCAGGTACTCGAAAAAAGTCCAGAAAAACGTGCCAGAAGCGAACACGAAGAATATCATCCCCTGGCCGATCTCAAATCTATAGTCGCTCAGGTATAAAAAATAAATAATTACCGGCACATACATCCCCCAGATCACCATCGGATGCGTTTTTGTTAACATTTCCATATAATGGTTACGGAATAACTGCGCTTGTCCTTTGTTATTGATCTTCTCGAACTTCATCGCCATTATTTATGGGACGAAAATACGGTAAACTAAGTAAAAACAATCCCGGAATTCCAACCGTGTTTCTGCTTAACTCTTGAAAAACATATTCGTGTACATTTGCAGAATTTCGAAACCCACGCAGTATGGCCACCCCCCACTTGTCTGAGCAGGAATTGATCCGTCGCGAAAAGCTGAAATCCCTCCAGGAATTGGGTATTGCGGCCTACCCTGCTCCCGCTTTCCCCGTAAACAGCAGCGCTGCCTTTATAAAATCCAATTACCGCGGGGAAGAGAATAGGTCAGATTTCGAGTCTGTTTGCCTTGCCGGCCGCGTCATGAGCATCCGGGACATGGGAAAAGCTTCATTTGCCGTGATCCAGGACAGTTCCGGCAAGATTCAGTTATATATCAAAAGGGACGAAATTTGCCCCGGAGAGGACAAAACCGTTTATGACAAGGTTTGGAAGCATCTCACCGATATAGGCGATATTATTGGGGTAAAAGGATATGTTTTCACTACCAAAACAGGAGAGATTTCCGTTCATGTTAAAGAATATACCCTGCTGGCAAAGGCACTCAGGCCCATTCCGGTGGTTAAGGAAAAAGAAGGGGAGACCTTTGACGCGGTTACTGATCCGGAATTCCGTTATCGTCAGCGGTATGCCGACCTGATTGTAAATCCCCAGGTGAAAGAGGTTTTTATTAAGCGTTCCAGGATGATCAATTCCATGCGTGAATTCCTAAACGGACAGGGTGCCCTGGAAGTGGATACCCCCGTTTTACAGTCAATTCCGGGAGGAGCTGCGGCACGTCCTTTTGTTACCCACCACAATGCACTTGACGTTCCATTCTACCTGCGCATCGCCAACGAACTATATCTGAAGCGCCTCATCGTGGGTGGGTTTGATTGGGTTTACGAATTCAGCAGGAATTTCCGAAATGAGGGCATGGACCGAACCCATAACCCGGAATTCACGATCCTGGAATTTTACGTTGCTTATAAAGATTATTTCTGGATGATGGAAACGACGGAGCAGTTGCTTGAAACTACCGCTAAAGCCGTAAATGGCGGCACAATAGTTACTGCGGGGGAGAAAGAAATTGACTTTAAGGCGCCTTATAAAAGAATAAGTATTTATGATGCCATCCGGGAAGCAACCGGGGAAGACGTAGCGCTGATGGATGAAGAAGGTTTAAGGAAGCTTTGCAGGAAGCTGCATATCGAGGCAGACAACAGTATGGGAAAGGGCAAACTTATAGATGAACTATTTGGGAATGCCTGTGAAGATGATTTTATCCAGCCAACCTTTATTACAGATTACCCTGTTGAAATGAGTCCGCTGACCAAAAAACACCGCAGCCGGGCAGGATTGGTCGAGCGTTTTGAGCTGATCATAAATGGAAAGGAAATCGCAAATGCCTATTCTGAACTGAATGATCCGGTGGATCAGCGGGAACGCTTTGAAGAACAGGCAGCGCTTATGGCACGCGGGGATGAAGAAGCCATGGTCATTGATCATGATTTTCTGCGGGCCCTTGAATATGGCATGCCGCCAACAGCGGGAATAGGCATTGGAATTGACCGCCTGGCCATGCTGCTTACCAATCAATCCTCCATTCAGGATGTGCTGCTTTTCCCTCAGATGCGACCGGAGAGAGGGGTTGAATGATTGCGGAGGGCAATTGATTTCGTTGACGGTTGACAGTTGACGGTTGACAGAATTTAGGTGCGAAGCCGCACCTGATATCGGTCAACCGTCAACTGTCAACTGTCAACAATCTTACAGCGTTGCCCTAAATACAAACCCCTACACGCCCCTGAAATTTGAGTCGCAATGCCAAAGTCTTCCGTATTTTCCGCAATGAAGAGATCGAGCGCAAATCCGCTTGTCTGAGGATACCCAATTTGTAAGTTTACATCATCATCTCAATTGATGCTCGTTCAAATGGTTCTTCCAATATCCAAATTTTTTGAAAAACCAATATCCATGAACCACCAGACCGTTTGAAAGAACACATTTAAGACTGTTAAAATCCAAATTCCACGAAAAGCCAAATCCTACGAAGGTGTTAAAATTTGTACCCTATTGATGACCAACTTGGTAATGGTTAGGTAAAGTACAAACACATTCAAAAGTCCCGGAATATTCCGGGGCTTTTTCATTTATTGCACGCTCCCGGTGGAAAGAGTTGATGGTGCAACTATCAACTATCAACTCTTTCCGCCAACCGACTAATTCCTGGGCATTCCATTCTCCGGAAAAGCAAATGGTCCTGTAATCTGATAGATTGTGTACCCGCTGAAATCCTGGGGGGCGGTGAGCCCAGTTCCGTAAAGGATTGTTCCTCCGGCCTTGTGAATGCGTACGGGTTTATCTGTATAGAATTTTTCTGCTTTTTCGTCCCACCAAAGCTCCTGACAATACAGGGTGTCTCCCTTGAGTATATTCTTCACAACCACACTGTCCCGTAACAAAACCTTCTGGTCAATTTCACGCCGTTTTCCGTAGCGGGCATCCATCGTGCTTTGAATCACCAACGAATCGTTGAAGAAATCCACATGCAAGCCATTCGGGAATTCCACGTAGGGCGAATCCACTTCACTCCTTCGCATATACGGTGCCGTAAGTCTGGCTTTTACCCTGGCATCTTCACTCAGATAGGCCGTGATCTGTTTACCTTCGTCTACGCTGATATGTTTCTGGCGGAAAGAAGGGAGGTTTTTCATATTGTTTTCACATGACGGCAGCAGGAAGCAGGCCAGCAAACCTGGCAGCAGCGAGACAAAATAACCGGAAAATGACTTTAACATTTATTGGTTGAATTCACTGATAATATAAAGTCCTTTAAAAATCAGGTCGGGGTCCAGGTTAATCTTTTTTTTCAAAAACGGCATGAAATAATGCGCATCTCCCCCGCTCATCAGCAGGTTCAATTTCTCATACCGTTCCTCATAAGCCTCGATCACCCCTTCTATTTCTTTTGCCATACCGAAAATCACCCCAGATTGGATATTCGTTTTCGTATCATACCCTATCAGTGGGAAGTTCCAGTGAGGCCCGATCAGCGGCAATTTATCAGTAAATAATTCCAGCGATTTAAACCGCATTTCCATGCCCGGAGAGATGCTGCCGCCCGTGAATTGTGCAAAGCGGTTAACATAATTGAAGGTTATAGCGGAACCAAGACCGATCACCAGATTATTTGACTCCGGATAAAAGTGATTCGCAGCAACTACCAGTGCAAGGCGATCCGCTCCGATGGTTTCCGGTTTCCCTACGGGTGTTGTTACCGGCACCCTGGAATGATGATTCAGTTTATGAAACCGGCTCTCCGCTGCCAGAATACTTTCCACTACTGGTTCATGATCAATAACAGACGATAAAATCGTTTTACCTGGATGGTATTTTGTGAGACAATACCGGATAGTATCTTCCTGGTCGTCCTTCAATACATGAACCTCTTTCAGCTCTGCCCCGGAAAAAACAGCAAATTTTAAACGGGTATTTCCAAAATCAAAACAAAGCGTTGTTACCATTCAGTTGATTTAGAAGAAATGGATCATTCTCCGAGACGAAAAGAAGACAAATTCTTGAAATGGCCGTTCAGCTTCACCCTTTCTTTCAAAACTTCCATTTCCATAATAACAGGCAATACCTTACCCAGGTGTCTTTTTAAATATTCCTGACGCTGTTCCTCCCTGAATAAGCCAAGCAACTCATATTCCTCTTCAAATGATAAACCTGCATGGTGGGCAATATCATAGGTATTTAATTCGCTATCCGGTTTTTTAAAATCCTTACTTATGTTGAGCACCCGGTGCAATTCACGAACTGCCTTCAGCACCAGTTGCATCAGATCTTTTTTTGAATATTCCCGCGTATTATGAGGATAATTTACAATGGCTCCGCTATACAGCTTGTCCGGGACCGTTTTGATGATCTCCAGGATTCTGAACACGATCGTTCCCCGGGTTATAATATCCATTTCTCCATTTTCATATTCCTTGACAATCTCGGCAACCTCAACGAGGGTGCCCGTCTCGCCCACCTTGCCATTAATGACCGTTGGAATGCCAAAGCTTTTCCTTCCTGTAAAACATTCCTTTACCAACTCCTTGTAGCGCGGTTCAAAAATATGAAGATTAAGAGTTTCTCCCGGAAACACCACTACAGACAATGGAAAGATGGGAACGAAATTGGTCATGCCTTGAAAAAGAATCTCTCAGTCATTGGTAAAATCAAGGGGCAAATTTAACCGCTCGTGCTGCCTTATTTCAAAATTTCTTTTCGTCTGACTTATCCGGAGAGAAATAAATGCTAAGCCAGGAAATAAAGCTAATCCATTTTCAGAAGATGCTCCTCTCCCCGGACCTCGATTTTAACTTAGCTTTGGAAAAGCATGCAAGTTCATCCACCTGATCCCGGGCCGCCCGGCCTTTCTCTTATCCGGAAAGGAGATTTCCGATCCATTGCGCGTGCCATTTCCCTTATCGAAAACAATATGCCGGGTTCAGAAGAACTGCTTCGGGGCCTGGAAAACAGGCATGTTCCGGTAATCGGGATCACAGGACCTCCGGGCGCAGGAAAAAGCACCCTGGTGGATGCGCTGACAATGCATGCGGTGGAACACAAGATGAAGCTGGCCATTCTATGCGTGGATCCATCATCCCGTTTTCACTCCGGAGCCCTGCTGGGTGATCGTATCCGTATGAACCGCTGGCAGGATCATGCGCAGGTATATATCCGGTCCCTGGCCAGTCGCGGTTCAGTCGGGGGACTTCATCCTCATATTTTTCAAATCACCGACCTGCTTTCCAATGCCGGCTTTGATTATATTCTGATTGAAACTGTAGGCGTAGGGCAATCCGAAATAGACATCGCAAAACTGGCGGACCAGGTCGTGATCGTACTGGTTCCTGAGTCAGGAGACGATATCCAGGGAATGAAAGCCGGGATCCTGGAAATCGGAGATATTTTTGTAGTGAATAAGTCGGACCGGGCAGGCGCATCCCAATACTTACAATCCCTTAAATCCTCTCTTCAATTTCAAACAGGGAAAACTTTTTCAGATCTTAAATTCCTGCAAACGGTAGCGACCGAGGAAAAAGGTATCGGGGAACTCTATGAAGCCATCATGGAAAACAGTAAACATATTTCATCCAAAAAATCATTCACGTTTTTTGAGGAAAGAGCCTGGCAACTCATTTTGGAATATCAGATGCGTGATATTGACAGGGAACAACTCAACCGTTCGCTTCAAACCTCCGCCGACCAGCCAGGATTTAATATATACCGTTTTGTGATAGCTTACGCAGATGGTTTACAAAAAAAATAACGGTCAGGAAAATGGCTTTTTCCATGCTGCGCCTAATCGTTTTATCCAATTCTTGAAACCAAGTGCCATACTTGTTTCCGGTGTCTTCAACTCTCCCGTAAATGGTTCTCCGCTTCTCAGATATGTTCTGGTGAACGTGCGTGAGGTCATTCCCCATTTGGAAATAAACGTATAATAACCGTGGTTGCGAACCATCCTGGAAGTTGACTTTCCTCCAAAATGATATGCCCGGCTTGCGGAAATACCTTTAAATAAACGCACGCCGGCCTGCCAGAGCTTCATCGAAAAATCCGGATCCGAATAAAGACCGGGAGAAAATTCAATACTGTATCCACCCACAAGATCCCATATTTTTTTGTGGACCACATTCGGAGGCCAGGTGGCTCCGCACCAGTTTTCTTTAGCGGGTTCATTGAACTTTTGCAGCAATTCGGACTCATTGAAAGAAGCAGGGTCTTTTCCAAAATCACGCAGGATCACACAGGCATTGCCCGTATATACAGGTTCAATAGCTGTTGCAGATAAAAAGAAAAACGGATGACCGATGTTTGTAATTTCATCCAGCAGTGCATTATCCCAGCCCGGACAGAGGTACATATCGTCGTTCACGTACACAAGATAATCGGAATTGGCAAGCGTCCTGCATTGGTTAAGCGCCAGGCAAACACCGATGTTTTCTTCACTGAAGGTATAAAGAATATCCTGCTGGCCTTCGACCCATTCTTTTGTTCCGTCCTTTCCTTCATTGATATGCACGATGATCTCAAGGTTGAAAGAAGCATGCCGGCGAAGGCTTTCGATACATAATTTTAAATATGGAAGATTGTTCCAGGTAGGAATGAGAACAGAAAAAACAGGCATTTTTGTCGTATATCTTGGGTTTACCTAATCCCGGTTTTGCCGCCACCAGCGATAACCTATAAATCCTCCGATTGCAAGCGGGGTGAAAGCGAGATAAAGTATGCCTGTATTCAATCCCCTGGCCGGTCCATCACCCAGCTGTTGTGCAGTACGTGTGCAGATTGAGCACTGTGCCTTTGTACCCGGAGATGCCAGGAAGAAACAAAGAGTGAGCATTGCTGCAATAATACCTTTCATCTCCTAAACTTTTGACAAAGATAAGATTTATGGTTGACGGTGACGGCTCCTATGTGCGACCTCGCAATTAAACTCAATCAACTATCAACCATAAACCATAAACTTCTTACCCAACTTCTTCCGTCTTCAGCATTCGCTGAAATTTCTTCCTTTCCTCTTCATCGAGGATCGTTTTGCGCAGACGGATATTTTTCGGAGTGACTTCAATGCATTCATCCTGCTGGATATATTCCATGCATTCTTCCAGCGTCATTTGGATTCTGGGAACTATCCGAACGGAATCATCGCTCCCGCTGGCACGCATATTGGAAAGTTTTTTTCCTTCGGTGGCATTGACGATAAGGTCGCCTGGCTTAATATGTTCGGCAATGATCTGACCAACATATACTTCTTCTCCCGGATCCACAAAAAACGAACCGCGGTCCTGCAGCTTATCAATCGAATAACCCGTAGTGGCAGACTGATTTTTGGAAATAAGAACGCCATTGTTCCTGCCGGGAATGGGTCCTTTCCAGGGTTTGTATTCACTGAAACGATGAGCCATAACTGCTTCTCCTGCCGTATTGGTGAGCATGCCCGAACGGAGACCTATCAGCCCGCGTGAAGGGATTTCAAATTCCAGATGCTGCATGTCGCCCTTGGTTTCCATTACATGTAATTCGCCCTTGCGCTGGGTTACCATATCTATTACTCTTCCACTGTATTCAGCCGGCACGTCCACAACCAGCACTTCAAATGGTTCGGATTTGCGGCCATTGATCTCTTTAACGATTACCTGGGGCTGCCCCACGGTAAGTTCATAGCCTTCCCTTCGCATGGTTTCTATGAGGATGCCCAGGTGCAGGATCCCGCGACCAAATACAAGGAAACTGTCCGCACTGCCTGTATCTTCTACCCGCAGCGCCAGATTTTTTTCAGTCTCTTTCATCAGGCGGTCGCGCAGGTGGCGGGAAGTAACATATTTTCCATCCTTGCCATAAAAAGGCGAGTTGTTGATTGAAAACATCATACTCATCGTGGGTTCATCCACACTGATTACCGGAAGGGCCTCGGGGTTTTCAAAATCGGCAATGGTATCCCCAATATTAAAGTCCTCCAATCCGACAACTGCACAGATATCACCGCAAATCACTTCGGTGGTTTTTTTCTTACCCAGTGATTCAAACACATATAATTCTTTAACCTTGGATCTTTTTATGCTTCCGTCCGCCTGCATTAAAGCAACGGTCTGACCCTCTTTAATGACGCCGCGGGCAACTTTTCCAACAGCGATCCTGCCGAGAAATGAAGAATAATCGAGTGAAGTGATCTGCATCTGGAGCGGACCTTCATTTATCTCTGGTGCAGGAACGAATTTTAAGATTCCGTCAAGCAGGGGAGTAATATCTTCAGACTGGATAATGGAATCGTTGAACCAGCCATGCTTTCCGGAACCATAATACGTTGGAAAATCCAGCTGTGCTTCGGTTGCATCCAGGTTGAAAAACAATTCGAAAATAGCTTCATGCACTTCCTCTGGACGGCAATTTGGTTTATCAACCTTATTAATTACTACGATCGGCCTTAAATTCAGGTGAAGAGCTTTCTGCAGAACAAAACGGGTTTGCGGCATGGGTCCTTCAAATGCATCCACAAGCAACAAAACGCCATCGGCCATTTTTAATACGCGTTCCACCTCGCCTCCAAAATCGGCGTGACCAGGTGTATCAATTACGTTTATTTTGACGCCCTTATAAACAACCGCAGCATTCTTACTGAAAATGGTAATGCCTCTTTCTTTTTCCAGGTCGTTGCTGTCCATGATCAGTTCACCGGTTTCCTGGTTATCCCTGAATACCATCGTTGCGTGTAAAATTTTATCTACCAAGGTTGTTTTACCGTGGTCTACATGAGCTATTATCG
>JANWIY010000153.1 GCA_025449645.1 Chitinophagaceae bacterium
ATCACCACCACAATATTTTCTGCCGTCGGGTTTAAATGAGCAAACTCCTTCGTATCCAGGTTCAGGTTTTTATGGTCAAATTTGGCCAGTACATGTTCCCGGATCAATTCAGACAAATCGGACAAATTAATTACATAACCCGTTTTCGCATCTGGAACCCCTGTTAATTTAACCACCATTTCATAGTTATGCCCGTGATAATTCGGATTGCTGCATTTGCCAAACACTTCGAGGTTACGCTCATCCGGCCATTCCGGAACATACAACCGATGCGCCGCGTTGAAATGCTCTTTTCTGAATATTGCTACTTTTTTCTCCATACCTTAATTCTTTAACCTACCCGAAATATTCCACAAAGATCCGCGGCGTTTCATACAATTTGATGGCATGAAGCTTCACCTGCTGTGGAAGATGAGGCAACAACTGGTTCCATATGCCGATGATCAGGTTTTCCGATGAACAAATTTTACCCTTGAGGAAATCCACTTCAACATTCAGGTTTTTGTGATCCAGCTTTTCTATGACCATGTCTTTGATGATCGTACTCAGCTTCTTCACGTCGAATAAGAAGCCCGTATCCTGATCAGGATCGCCCTTAACGGTTACGTATAGCTCATAATTATGACCGTGCCAGTTTTCATTGGCACAGGCCCCAAATACGGCTTCATTTTGCTCCCGGCTCCATGAGGGGTTAATTAATTTATGAGCCGCATTAAAATGTTCTATTCTCGTTAGAAAGACCATCCCTTCCGAAATTTTTGCAAAGGTAATACATCAGGCCGATTGCCGGGGTTTACGGATATTTGCAGCATGCACATCCTGCTTGTTTCAGCAACCGCCCGGGAACTCCGCCAAACCACCGAATGGATTCACCTGAACGCCAACACGGCGGAACCGTTGGTTACCGGCGTCGGGCAATTGCAGACCGCCTTTCATCTGTTGAAAAAAATATATACGCACCGCCCTGCATTCATTATCCAGGCCGGTGTTGGAGGATCTTCGAATCCCGGCGATATAGGCAAGCTGTTCAGCATATATTCTGAAAGGCTGGCCGACCTGGGCGTTGACGAACAAAAACATTTTAAATCCATTTTTGACCTCGGCCTTGGCGAACCTGATGTTTTTCCTTTCCGCAATGGCACATTAATTAATCCTTATGCCAGGTTAATTGAATGGAGCGATTTTACTTTGAGGGAAGGCATAACGGTTAATGAAATCAGCACAGATCCATCGCGCATTAATCCACTTAAACAAAGGACCCGGCCCGTTGTTGAAAGTATGGAAGGCGGTGCCCTGCATTATGTTTGTTTAATGGAGAAAATTCCCTTCCTGCAAATTCGCGCAGTTTCCAATTTATTGGGTGAGCGCGATAAGGCCCTCTGGAAATTAGAAGAAGCGATGGTTCAGCTCAACGAGGCACTCATTGGTATGCTTCAAAAACTGGAAACGATAGATGAAACTCTCTTTAGGATTTAGTCCATGTCCCAACGACACGTTTATTTTTGATGCGCTCGTCAATGGGAAAATCGATCTGGGTAGTTTCCGGTTTGAACCGGTATTGGAAGATGTTCAGACCCTGAATCGATGGGCGATGGAAAAGAAACTGGACGTCAGCAAAATCAGCTATGGCGTATGGCCGATGATCAGGAAGGATTATGCGTTGCTCGAAGCAGGAGGAGCGCTGGGCAAGGGCGTCGGCCCTTTATTAATTTCAAAAAAGGCATTCGGGCCGGATGAGATCAGTCAGCTTGTGGTAGCTATCCCGGGTGAACAAACCACGGCTCACATGTTGTTCAGCCTCGCTTTTCCCGAGGCAGCCCACAAGAAATTTATGCTTTTTTCAGATATAGAATCGGCTGTATTGGATGGAACCGTTGACTGCGGCGTGATCATTCACGAGAACCGCTTTACCTATATGAAGAAGGGATTGAAAAAGCTTATGGAACTGGGCGAGTTCTGGGAAGAAAGAACGAACGCCCCGGTTCCCCTCGGAGGAATTGTGATGCGTAAAGAATTCGATGGCGGAATTATAAAAAAAGTGGATGCGCTGATCCGTGAAAGCGTTTCCTATGCGCAGCACAATTATCCCATGTTGCCGGAATATGTGAAACAACATTCCCAGGAAATGGAGGAATCCGTGATGCGCCAGCATATTGATCTCTACGTAAATGATTATTCTCTGGGCCTGGGTGAGCGGGGAAGAAAAGCTGTTGATGTGTTGGTGGAGGTTTATGAGGGAAGGAGGGAGAATTTGAAAATTTGAAAATGATCTCTCGAATATTCTGGCTGGGAATCTTCAATTTTAGTTTCCGCTTAATACTATTTTATAGTAGTTCCCGGCATAATCCTCAATTTCGGTTCCCGCTTAATACTCTTTTAAAAGAGTTCCCGGCGTAATCCTTAATTTCAGTTCACGCTTAATACTCTTTCATTGCAGCGTGAAGCTTCATTCCCCGATATCAGGACCCGGCAAGATCAAAACAAATTCATCTCAGGCTTTATGGAATGTTTTTGATCAACGATTTGCCCAGGGCTGCTGTGACATTTTGCGAATACGAATTAGTGCCTATACGGCTGATCGGTCTTATGCCCTGGATCGCATTGGTAAGAAACCCTTCATCCATTTCAGAAATCACTTCCGGCTCAAGGGAAGATTCATTTATGGAAAACCCATGCTGCGGAAGCATGCTGAGAACTTCGCGGCGCATCACACCAGCTATGCAACCGTCAGTCAAAGGAGGCGTATGTACAACCCGTCCTTTTATAAAAAATATATTGCTTGAAGTGGCCTCGCAAATTTGATCCCTCGTATTCAGGATCAGGGCATCCGTAAATCCGTTTTTCTTTGCATGGGCCGCCGCCATTATAAAAAGCAGATAATTATTTGTTTTAAGATTGCTTAGAATTCCGGTGGATTTTTTTTCTTCTGAATAAATCATCAGGCTCACCGGATGCCGGTCCGGTTTCGGAATCTCCAAGCTCTCAATGATAAATCCGGGGCGATTTTTCAACGGCAGGTAGCCCGGGCTTTCTTCGCGATATACATTCAGGCGTATCCGCGTGGGTGTGAGGTGATTATTTTCTTCGCAAAGCTCCCGGATCTGTTCGCCCAAGAAATCTGCAGTAAAATGGGCCGGCAATACAAACTGCAGAACTTTCAATCCATGAAAAAGCCGCTCAAAATGATAAGCTTCCAACCTGATGCGGTCATTCTCCCACCGCATGGTTTCAAAGAGCCCGTCGCCATACCGGAGGCTGCGATTGGCCGCCGGAACGCTGGGCGAAGTTGAATCCAGGAAATTCCCGTTGAAATTGATGTAATGACTCAATGTATATTTTAAGGATTCCGAAGATAAATGATTTGGAATCATCAGAATGACACTATCATAAGCATTGGTAATATAGGCATCTCAATTCAGATCATTTAATATCGCCAGGCCGGAAAAGACAACTTACGAGCAAGCCCCGCCTCTTCCTTACGGCCGGCCATAAAAACAAACAATTACCAACAATTACCTTACTATGTATAATCTTCTCAGGATCTATTTACTCACATGAAGAGTATTAGCCGGCCGAAACAAGTCGATTCATTTATGAACAGCTGCCGTATCAAAACCGAACAATTCAAACATGGCATCGAAACATAAGCCGCTGATTTTTAATTTGTTACTAAAATGGCACCTTCTTCGCATGCAACGCACGGGAAAGAGGTAAAATGATAATCATGCTTAAAAATTATCTGAACATCGCTCTACGGAACCTCAGGCGCAACAAATCATTTTCTGCAATCAATATTATGGGCCTGGCCATCGGGTTGGCCAGCGCAGCGCTTATCTTATTATGGATTCAAAATGAGGTTAGTTATGACCGATTTCATGCCAAGGAGAACAGGTTGTATGAAATGTATAACCGCGCCAAATTCGATGGCGTGCTGACTGCCTGGAATATCACACCTAAAATACTGGCGCCGACACTTAAAAAAGAATTTCCTGAGGTAGATGATGCCGTTCGAATTGCCAATGCCAATTTCCTCTTCACTGTCGGCGATAAGCATTTTAATATACCCGGCAATTTCACGGATTCCGGTTTTCTCAGCATGTTCAGCTTTCCTTTGCTAAAAGGCAATGCAACGAAAGCCTTAAACGGGAACTATCAAATCGTCCTGACGGAGTCCTGTGCTAAAAAGTTATTCGGGAACGAAGATCCTATAGGGAAAGTGGTGAGGGTTGACAGTGCCGACAATTTTGTAGTAACCGGTATTCTGAAAGATCTGCCCAATAACACCCGGTTTAATTTTGAATATCTTGTACCCTGGACTTACATGAAAAAACTGGGTTGGGATGATGACTACTGGGGGAATAATTCCATCTCAACTTACATAACGCTTAAACCGGGAATCAGGGAAGAGGCTTTTGACGCCCGCGTAAAAAATATTGTGCTTGACCACGGAAAGGGTGATGCGAGTGGTTTAAATAATGAGATTTTTATTCATCCGGCAGCAAAATGGCATCTCTACTCCTTGTTTGTGAACGGAAAAATTGCCGGCGGACTCATTGGAACGATACGCTTATTCGCCATTATCGCCGGCTTTATATTACTGATCGCCTGTATCAATTTCATGAATCTTAGCACGGCGCGCAGCGAAAAAAGGGCTAAGGAAGTGGGCATCCGCAAGGTAGTTGGCGCACCGAAAATAAAACTGATCGGCCAGTTTTTAGGAGAATCGGTACTCATTGCCCTCCTGGCAGGTATTGCCGCCCTGATTATTCTTCAATTCAGTTTGGGCGGCTTCAATCTGTTGATGAATAAAAAATTATCAATTGACTTCAGCAGTCCCTCGTTCTGGTTTGCCGGACTCGGATTTATTTTATTTACCGGCTTGCTTGCGGGAAGCTACCCTGCTTTCTACTTATCCTCCTTTATACCAGCCAAAGTGCTGAAAGGAACTGTTAAAGCCGCACATGCCCTGGTCACGCCCCGTAAAATACTGGTTGTAATTCAGTTCAGTTTTGCCATTATCCTCATCATTTCCACCATTATTGTAGAGCACCAGATCCAATACGCCCAGGAAAGGGATTCCGGGTACAAAAAGGATAATCTTATTTACAGTTATATGCAGGGCGATCTCCAAAAGAATTATGAACTGATCAGAAATGAACTTCTCAATTCCGGCGCTGCAACCGGAGTTACCAGAACGAGTGGTGTGCTGACCCGTCATTCTGCCGATACCTGGGGGCTGCAATGGCCCGGAAGTACGGAAGCAGATAAGAAAATGGATTTTAATGTATTGAGCACGGACGATGGCTTCGTAAAAAACCTGGGGCTAACCTTAATTCAGGGCCGGGGTATTGATGCGAGAACTTATCCGACCGATTCAACTGCCCTGATGTTAAATGAAACAGCAGTTAAGGCCATGCGCCTGAAAGATCCAATAGGGCAAATCATTAAGTACAATGACAAGGCCTGGCATATTGTCGGGGTAATCAAAGACTTTATTCTTGAATCTCCCTACCAGCCCATTGCGCCAATGGTAATCGCGGGGCCAGACTCCTACGGTCTTTATATTCTGAATATTAAACTCAATCCTGCCAATCCTGTTGCAGTCAATCTGAGCAGGACGGAACAGATCTATAAAAAATATAACCCTTCTTATCCTTTCGAATACTATTTTGTAGACGAAGATTATGCTGCCAAGTTTGCAACTGAAAAGCGCACGGGAAGTCTGGCCGCTTTATTTGCGGGTCTTACTATTTTCATCTCCTGCCTGGGTCTTTTTGGTTTAGCTACTTATACAGCGCAAAACCGGATTAAAGAAATTGGCGTCCGAAAAGTACTGGGTGCGTCTGCAGCAGGAATCACTGCGTTGCTTTCAAAGGATTTTCTGAAGCTCGTTATACTGTCAATTGTTATTGCCTCTCCGATTGCCTGGTGGGCCATGAACAAATGGCTGCAAACCTACCCTTACCGCATTAGTATAGAATGGTGGATATTTGCGATGGCTGGTTTATTGTCCCTGATAATTGCATTGTGCACTATAAGTTTTCAGTCCATCAGGGCTGCTCTGGCAAATCCGGTAAGCAGTTTGAGAAATGAGTGAGAGGCAAATGTGGAAATATCTAAATGTGTAAATATGGTTATGCGGAATTTGTCAACCTGTATTTCATTTACACATTTACACATTTTCACATTTTCACATTTGCTTAAATTTCATTAAAACTCTCGTATGGTCAAAAGCCTCATCCGCGTCGCGCTACGAACCTTAAAAAAGGATCTTGGATATAGTATTCTGAATATAATCGGATTGACCATCGGCATTACATTCAGTTTGTTCCTTTTCTTTTACGTGCTGGATGAACTCAACTATGACCATTACAATAAAAAAGCCGACCGTATCTACCGGATCGTTTCCCATATAAAGGAATCAGACAACAACTCGGATTGGGCCATTACCCAATATCCCCTGGGACCAACGCTGAAAAAGGAATATCCGGAAGTGGAGCAGGCCGTTCGTTTTGTCGGATCTGACCGCGCGATGTATCAGTATGGCAACCTGCAATTTTATGAAACAAAAATTTTTGTCGTCGATAGTAATTTGTTTGAAGTATTTACCTATCCTTTTATTGAAGGCAATCCAAAAACGGCGCTGGTCGAACCGCATTCGATGGTGCTGACGCAAAGCCTGGCTGTTAAATATTTTGGAAAGGGCAATAGCGCGCTGGGCAAAACATTAAAAAATAATCACGGGGACGTTTACAAAATCACCGGGGTGGTAAAAGATGTGCCGAAGAATTCCCATATCATCTTCAATGCCCTGATCTCAAATATCACGCTGCCAAAAGATTTTGCCAACAACTGGGGAGGGTTTGGGTTTTATACCTACGTCCTGTTAAAGCCAAACACAGATTACAAGGCTTTTGAAAAAAAGTTATTGCCTATGTACGATAAATACATGGCGCCCATCTTTGCCAAGTTCAATGTAAAGATCCACTATAGTGTTCAGCCGATATTGTCCATTCATTTAAAATCCGATCTGAAGCAGGAACCGGAGGAATTGGGCAGTATGTCCTATATCTATATTTTTTCTGCAGTGGGGATCTTTATGCTGATCATCGCCTGCATTAATTATATGAACCTGACGACAGCACGATCTGCCCGCAGGGCAAAGGAAATAGGCATTCGCAAGGTATCGGGTTCTTTCAGGTCCCAGCTGATTGCCCAATTCCTGATCGAATCCGTGACCATTGCTTTTATTTCCCTGCTGCTGAGCGTGATACTGGTATTCCTGCTTTTGCCCGTTTTTAATTCATTATCCGGCAAATCCATTTCAATCAAGGACTTGTTAAGACCCGGAACCTTTCTCCTCCTGCTCACTGTCATCCTGTTTGTCGGTTTAGTTGGAGGGAGCTATCCCGCGTTTTATCTTTCCAACTTCAATCCCGTTACCATATTGAAAGGCAGGCTCTCCAAAAGCTCAAGTAATGCCAATCTGCGCAGAACACTGGTCGTGATCCAGTTTTCGATCTCCATGGTCATGCTGATTTGTACTGCCGTCGTTTACCGGCAACTGCAATTCATGCGAAACAAGGACCTCGGCTTTAATAAGGAGGGCGTGATATCTCTCAAAGTGGACGCAGATGGGGATTTTCGGGGAAAACTATTCGCACTTAAAAATGAAATCAAAAAAGACCCTTCCGTTATTTCCGTAAGCACTTCCAATAATGTTCCCGGAAGCTCCGGTGTTAATTTCAATCTCTTTTCCATAGAAACCAATAAAGGGTTTCTTGATAAAGGAATCGATAATTATACTATCGACGCCGATTATCTGCAAACCCTGGGCATTCAACTGATCAGCGGAAGGAATTTTTCATCTGCCACTCCATCAGATACGATAAACAGCATTATCGTGAATGAAAATATGGTGAAAACATTCGGCTGGGCCAATGCACTGGGAAAGAAACTAAAATTTCCCGGAGATACCTCAGGGAAATTCGCACAGGTAATTGGTGTAGTAAAGGACTTCAATCAAAAATCCCTTTATAATCCAATAGCACCATTAATATTGTTTTACTATCCGGGAGGTAATTTGGTTCAGATTAAAGCAGGACTTCAAAACACCACCTCTACCCTGACCAATATAGAAAAATCATGGAAAGCCATTTTTCCCGGGCTTCCTTTTCAGTATACTTTCCTGGACCAGGATTATGATTCCCAGTATGCGGCCGATCAAAAAAGAGGCAAAATTTTCACGGCCTTTTCTTCGCTTACTATTTTCATTACCTGCCTGGGACTTCTCGGGCTAATCGCATTTACGACTGAACAGAGGCAAAAGGAAATCAGTCTCCGTAAAATAATGGGCGCTGATCTACTTCATCTGGTAACCCTGATCGCCAGGAGCTTTGTATTTCTTGTTGCCCTCTCCGCCCTGATCGCATTCCCCGTTGCTTATTATTTTATGCACAAGTGGCTTGAAATATTTCCCTATAAATCCGGTTTAAGCGCAGCCATATTTCTGATCTCCGCCCTCGTGATATTGCTGATTACCCTGCTTACGGTTGGCTTCCATACCATCAAAGCGGCAGTTGGCAATCCTTCGAAAAGCTTGAGGACGGAGTGAGGGGGAATGAGGGAATGTGGAAATGTGAGAATGTGGAAATTCCAAATTTGAAAATTTGAAAATGGAAAACAGAAAATTTAATCTTATTAATCTTCAACTCTCATATGCTCCAATTTTTACTTTTTAATTTTTAATTTTTAATTTCTACCCCGTGCTAAGAAATTATTTCAAAATTGCCTTTCGGAATCTATCTAAAAATCGCTTGTATTCTTTGGTGAATATTTCCGGGCTGGCCATTTGCATGGCGAGCTTTATTACTATTCTTGTTTATCTCAATTATGAATTGAGTTACGATAAATGGGCGCCTTCGCTAAAGAAAGTCTTTAAAGTTTCGCTTCAGGAGAATCAGGATATCAGAAGAGGAACACCCGCTCCGCTGGCTTCATTCCTGAAACAAAATTATCCGAATGCAGAAGCAGCTACAGCGATTAATCCGGATGGTGATTTTCAAAGTCTGCTCAGTAACGGTAAGAAAACAATTTACCAGACTGGCGTAGTGACAGCGGATTCCTCATTTTTTAATGTGTTTCCCTATAAACTGGTTAAAGGCAATGTCTCTACCGCGCTGAACGCGCCCAATGCTGTTGTGATAAGTGAAGAAGTAAGCCGGAAATTGTTTGGTGACGCTGATCCTATGGGCAAGCCCATTAAAATATTTAATGCAATTGACGGAATTATAACCGGTGTCATGCGGGAACCAGATGGCCCAAACCAGCTTAACGCCCAACTGGTCATGCGTGATCTTTACGAGAAATCAAATATGTTCTGGGAAAATTATTCCTATCAGACCTATATAAAACTTAATCAGCCTGTTGCAGA
>JANWIY010000154.1 GCA_025449645.1 Chitinophagaceae bacterium
ATAACCGCGGTCAAACTGCATAACTTCCACCACATCTACTGTTGTATCGGTGCCTTTTGCTTCTTCAACTGTTATAACGCCCTAATTTCCTACTTTGGTAAAGGCTTCAGCACTCAGCTTTCCGATGTTTTCATCATTATTAGATGAAATGGCAGCTACCTGCTGAATTTTCTTACTGTCGTTCCCAATAGTTTGTGACTGTTGCTTCAGGCTGTTTACGACGGAGATGACGGCTTTGTCTATCCCGCGTTTCAGGTCCATTGGATTGGCGCCCGCAGCTACATTCTTGAGTCCTTCGCTGATGATGGATTGGGCCAGCACGGTTGCCGTTGTGGTGCCATCACCTGCAATATCCGCAGTTTTGGAAGCTACTTCTTTTACCATCTGGGCACCCATGTTCTCGATCAGGTCTTCCAGTTCAATTTCCTTTGCAACTGTAACACCATCTTTCGTAATGGTAGGTGCGCCGAATTTCTTTTCGATTACCACATTGCGTCCCTTGGGACCCAGGGTAACCCTCACGGCATTAGCCAGGATGTCAACGCCTTTTTTCATTTTATTTCTGGCGTCGATGTCGAAGAAAAGTTGTTTAGCCATTGTGTTTTAATTTGAAAATTTGATAATTTGATAATTTGAAAGTTCTAAACTTGAAAATCGTAAAATAGGAACGCATCCCATGTACACATTTTCAAATTTGACTTCAATTGGATTAGAATTTCGCGATAATATCAGATTCCCTCATGCTTAAAAAATCCTGACCCTCAAAGCTGATTTCAGTTCCGGAGTATTTTCCGTACAATACGACGTCGCCCACTTTAATGACAGGCTTTTTACCGTCTTCATCTATATCACTGATTGCGACTACTTCGCCTCTTTGTGGCTTTTCTTTAGCCGTATCAGGAATGATTATCCCGCCTGAAGTTTTTTCTTCAGCCGGCGCAGGTTTTACAAAAACTCTGTTTTTCGTACCTGCAATTGGAGAGATCGCTAGCTTTTTAGCCATGACTGTATAAATTTAAAAATTAGTGAAAAGTTTTAGAGGCCCCGTTGGAAGGGGCTGCAAAGTTAACACTAAATTCTGTACCAATTCCATGAAATGGGAATAGTTGGCAGTTCCCCCCGATAAAAAACATGCTAAAACAAAGATGACAGTGGATAAATGACAGTATTTCAGTCAGTTTCCGTATTGTGAATAACCCTTCCGGCTCCTACAAAATGACTGGCATAATAGCCTTCACCCAGGTTACTGATCTGAACACCCGAAATGGATGCGTGAATAAACCTGTTGTTGTATAGGTAGACCCCTACATGGGTAACGGAATGCCCCTTACCCAGGGTATGAAAAAATACCAGATCGCCCTCCCTTAAATCCACTTTTCTTACCCGGCGGGATATCATATATTGGTCCTTTGAGATCCGGGGAAGCCCATTTACCTGATAAACGCTGGTCATCAGTAAGGCCGCAAAGGCAGAACAATCGATCCCATCCTTATCCCTGCCCCCATAATGATAAGGAACGCCGTACCATTGATCCATAAAATCCAATAGCTTTTGGTTGGTCAGCAGTTCTATCGGGGAATTCGTGAGAATGGCATACTTGAATTGTAGGCTGTTAAACCTTTCCCTGCTTTCGATTTCCGATGCCGCTCTTGAATACGTAGAATGTCCGGAGCCGGAATGAGAACTGATCTGCTTTTCGGGCTCCTTTGGCGTCTCATCAGTTGTGGATATGCCGGTCAGAAACCTGGGCTGCGCTGATTTATCCGGCGATTCCGTCTTTTGCCTGGACTCCGGTGAATTGTCGCCTGTGGTTCCCGGACGCAGTGTATTGCAGCCGAAGCCGAAGAGCAGGAGAAGCCATAAAATGAACTGATTTTTCATTTTTTTGTTAGATACCGGATGCCTACAAAGATATAGTTTTTGAGATTTCGTAACCTGCCTGATTTTAGCACATTTGTAATTGATTATCAATTGGTTATTAAATTGTGTGTTCTATGTGAAGAGATAGCCCGGGTCAAAAATACCTAACGCGTTTTATTCTTTGTTAATTGCAGCCGCAACTACTAAGCCAATGTCCAGTTTTTCACACCTTCACGTACATACTCAATATTCCCTTTTAGATGGTGCTGCTTCCATCCAGAATCTGTATAACAAAGCAGTAAAGGATAAGATGCCGGCCCTCGCTATCACCGACCATGGCAACATGTTTGGTGCTTTTGCTTTTGTAGCGGAAGCTTATAAGCATAAAAACGAAGATGGTTCGCTGAAGGTAAAGCCCATTGTAGGTTGTGAATTCTATGTTGTGGCTGACCGGCAAAGGAAAACTTTTACGAAAGACCAGCGGGATCAGCGTTTTCACCAGGTGCTTCTGGCAAAAAACAAGAAAGGATACCAGAACCTTACCAAGCTCACGTCGCTAGGCTATATTGAAGGGATTTACAGCAAATACCCGCGGATCGACAAATCCCTAATCGAAAAATACCATGAAGGGCTTATTGCAACAACCTGTTGTATTGGAGCCTATGTTCCGCAAACTATCTTAAATGAGGGCGAGGAAAAAGCTGAAAAGGAATTCGTCTGGTGGCTGAATATCTTCGGAGAAGATTATTTTATCGAGTTGCAACGTCATCAACTGCCGGAGCAGGAAAAAATAAACCAATTCCTGATGAAGCTTGCAAAAAAATACAACGTGCCGGTGATCGCTACAAACGATAGTCATTATACTGACCGGGAAGATTACAATGCGCATGACATACTGCTCTGCATCAATACGGGAGAGAAACAGTCCACTCCGGGCTATGATGATTTTGTGAATGACGATATGAATCTGAAAAACCGGCGTTTCAAATTTCCGAACGACCAGTTTTACTTAAAGACGACAGCGGAAATGACGGAACTCTTTAAGGACATTCCCGAAGCTATTGATAATACAGGAATGGTGCAGGACAGCGTGGAGGTACTGAACCTCAAAAAGGATATCCTGCTTCCCGCCTTTCCGATTCCCGGGGCATTTCAAATTCATGCCGACAGTAACCTGAATCAATGGGAGTATTTGAAAGATATAACGTATCAGGGTGCGAAGAAAAGGTACAGCGAGATTTCCTCGGAGTTGCAGGAGCGGATAGAATTTGAATTGTTCACGATCAGGACCATGGGCTTTGCGGGATATTTTTTAATTGTAAGTGATTTCATTCGGGCAGGCCGTGAGATGGGTGTATTCGTCGGCCCGGGCCGTGGGTCGGCCGCGGGGAGTGTTGTTGCATTCTGTATCGGCATTACCAATATTGATCCGATCAAATACAATCTTCTGTTCGAGCGGTTTCTTAATCCCGACCGAAAATCAATGCCCGACATTGATACGGATTTTGATGATGAGGGCCGTCAAAAAGTAATAGACTATGTCGTAAAGAAATACGGAAAGAACCAGGTGGCACAGATCATTACCTATGGCACAATGGCAGCCAGGATGAGCATAAAGGATGTAGCGCGGGTGCTTGATCTTCCTTTATCCGAGGCAAACGCCCTGGCAAAGCTGGTCCCGGAGCGTCCAGGCATCACATTGAAGAGAGTATTGCACGCACCGCTAACCGCTAAAGACGGCGATAAATCCCTCGAAGAAAAAGAAGGAGTGGGCGGCGACGACAGGGAATTGATTAAAAAAATCCGGGAGATCTACCTGGGTACTGACCTCCGCAGCAATGTATTGCATGAAGCCGAACGCCTCGAAGGTTCGGTGAGAAATACGGGCCTGCACGCCGCCGGTATTATCATTGCTCCTGAAGAACTGGCGAACATCATTCCGGTTTGCACAGCGAAGGATTCGGACCTGCTTGTTACACAGATTGAAGGCAGCATCATTGAAGAGGCAGGTGTGTTAAAGATGGACTTCCTCGGATTGCGAACCCTCAATATTTTAAAGACCGCCCTGGAGCTCATAGAACAAAATCATGGTGTTACGATTGATATAGATAAGATTCCGCTTGATGATAAAAAAACCTTTGAACTTTATCAGCGGGGGGAAACCATTGGTACCTTTCAGTTTGAAAGTCCTGGCATGCAGAAATATCTGCGTGACCTCAAGCCGGATACATTCGACGACCTCACGGCGATGAATGCATTGTACCGACCCGGTCCCATGGCCTATATTCCTGCATTCATTGACCGCAAGCATCTCCGCGAAGCCATCCGTTATGATCTACCTATTATGGAGGAGATACTGAAAGACACTTATGGAATCACGGTTTATCAGGAGCAGGTCATGTTGCTCGCACAGAAACTCGCCGGGTTCAGCAAGGGCGATGCAGATGTGCTCCGAAAGGCCATGGGTAAAAAGCAAAAATCCATTCTGGATAAAATGAAGGGCCAGTTCATTGCAGGTGCAACCGTAAGAGGCCATGCCCCTGCGGCACTTGAAAAGATCTGGACAGACTGGGAGGCTTTCGCCCAATATGCATTCAATAAATCCCATTCCACCTGCTATGCTTACGTGGCCTACCAGACAGCTTACCTGAAATCCCATTACCCCTCAGAATACATGGCTGCCGTGCTGAACCATTCTGGCAGTATAGAAAAAATAACTTTCTTCATGGAGGAATGTAAGCGGATGGGACTAAAAGTACTCGGGCCGGATGTGAATGAATCCAAGCAGGGATTCGCCGTGAACACCAGGGGCGAGATCCGCGTCGGGCTCGGCGGTCTCAAGGGCGTTGGTGAAGCTGCTGTAGGTGCCATTATTGAAGAAAGGGGGAAAGGAACGCCATTCACCTCAATCTTTGACCTGATCAAACGGATAAACCAACGGACCGTTAATAAAAAAACCCTGGAAAGCCTTGCTTACGCCGGCGCATTTGACTGCTTTCCCGAAATGCACCGCGCACAATATTTTTATGTCCCGGCTGGAGATACGAGTACGGGCCTTGAAAAGATCATCCGTTTTGGAAATGTGGTGCAGGCGCAAAACGTACAGCATAGTAATACGCTTTTCGGCGATTCCGGTGCAGATTTCGAAGTGCGAACACCCAAGGTTCCCAATTGTGAGCCCTGGACTCTTACTGAATTGCTCAACCATGAAAAAGATGTTACGGGAATGTTTATGAGCGGTCATCCGCTGGATCATTTCCGGTTCGAGATCAACCATTATAATATTATTAACCTGGCTGACTTCAATGAGATCAAAGAAGCTGTGACCCTGCAGGCCAATCCATCCAAATCTTACCGTTTGGCCGGCCTGGTCGTGGACGCGCAGCACCGGGTAACGAAAACGGGCAAGCAGTTCGGTTCATTTACGCTGGAAGATTATTCCGGAAAAAGCGAATTTATCCTTTGGAGTGAGGAATATGCCCGCTTCTCCAATTATCTGGAAAAGGGAAAAAACATTTTCATGACGGGTTATTTCAAGCCCAGGTATAACCGTGTGGAATTTGAATTCAAGGTAGAGAAAATGATGATGCTCGAAAGTATTAAACCCGTGCTTACCAAACAGGTGGTCCTTGATTTGGAAGCACGTCACCTCAATGAGCATATGATCCGGTTTGTGGAGAAGAACATGAAGCAGCATCCCGGCAAATCCACCCTGAAAATAAATATATTGGAATCCAGGAGCAATTGCCGGATCAGCATGCATACTCTGGAAAGTGGATTTGAAATGAATGACGAAATGGCTGCCTTTTTGCAAAGCAGTCCGGAGTTGGAAGTCCAGATCATATCATCCTAGCCGGAATGTGACAGAATGAGTGATTTATGGGAATGGAAACATTTTTGCATCTATGTCGCTGGCCCGACAAAAATGCCGGACGAAAAAGCGGAATTTTACGTAAAATTAAAACGAATACTTATGGCACATGAATTCACCGATGCGAACTTTCAGGAAAAGGTGATTGCGTCTGATAAATTAACTGTGATTGATTTCTGGGCTGAATGGTGTGGACCGTGCCGTGCAATCGGACCGGTAATTGAAGAGCTTTCAAAAGAATATGACGGCAAGATCAATGTGGGTAAGGTAAATGTGGATCACAATCCGCAACTATCAATTAATTATGGAATCACTTCCATTCCTGCTATATTGTTTATCAAGGGTGGCAAAGTGGTCGACAAACTCGTTGGAGCACAACCGAAAAGCAATTTTGTGAAAAAGATCGAGTCTCATATTTGAAAAATTAAAAACTAAAAGTTAAAAAGCGTTCTGAAAGGAGCGCTTTTTCTTTTAGGAAGATTTTTAGATATTACTAATTATTTTTGCAGACCAACCGAACCATGTCAAAGATTTTACTGCCTCTGTTATTGATTCTTGCGTTCACCTCCTGCAAAGATTCCAATAGTACCACTGAACCTTCGGGTTCCATTGATGAACCGGCAAATAACAATGCTCCGGCCGCGATCTCTTTTACTGTGCTGAAGGAAACCCCGCATGATGCGGATTCTTACACAGAAGGTCTTATGGTGCACGACGGAAAACTGTACGAAAGTTCAGGTGCACCGGAAGAAGACCCCAATACGCGATCTATATTCGGCATTGTTGACCCGCTTACCGGTAAAATTTCAGTAAAGGGAGAACTCGACAGGAAAATTTATTTCGGCGAAGGAATAGCCTATTTGAAAGGAAAAATCTACCAGTTGACCTGGACGAACAAAACCGGTTTTATTTACGATGCAAAGACCTTCAAAAGGATCGGCCAGTTTTCCTTTCCCAGTAAGGAAGGCTGGGGAATGACCACAGATGGCGTGAACCTGATCATGAGCGACGGCACCAGCAACCTGACCTATCTTGATCCGAACACATTCAGTACAGTTAAGGAGGTTAGCGTCTCAGATAACAACGGTGCGGTTGGTAATATCAACGAACTGGAATATATTAAAGGAAGTATTTTCGCGAATATTTATCAGTCAGCTGATATCATCCGTATTGATCCGGCAAGCGGCAAGGTTACAGGTAAGGCCGATTTCAGCAAGCTGTATCTGGAAGTGAAAACAAAATATCCAAATGCTGAATACATGAATGGCATCGCCTATGATTCCGCAAAAAATAAGGTCTATATCACCGGAAAGCTCTGGCCGAGCATTTATGAAGTGCGGTTTAATAATTAGTTGATGGTTGATGGACTTAATTCCTGGCAACGTAAATCAAGGAACTGCAGCGTTCCTTCTGTACAAATGCCTTCATATTTGAAACAGCTCCCGCCAGAAATCCTTTTATCAGGGGGGCATGTCCGCGGGCATATTTCTCACTCAGAAAACTTATATAAAAGCTGTCGAACCACATCGGTTCCATCCGGATTAACCTAAGTCCGCTGACATCAAGCAGATATTTCATAGCTCCGGGAGAAAAATGGTAGAGATGCCTCGGCACATCATAAGCAGCCCAGTTTTCTTTATATTTTAAGCCGTCGTAACTGGTATAATTTGGAACAGCGATAAACAATTTACCGGAAGGCTTCAATAATTTCTTGATATGCTTAAGATATAATTGAAGTCCGTGTACATGTTCAAGCACGTGCCACAAACTTATGGCATCAAAAGATGCCACGGGAAGCGATGGAAGTAATTCGGCGGGCAATATCACGGTGTTATGATCCGATAAAGCGACCTGACGCGCTTTCGCATCCGGTTCGATTCCCTGGCTTTGCCACCCTTTCCGATTCATGTATTGCACAAAAGCGCCCGTACCAGCCCCGATATCCAGGTGATTACCCTGTTTCAATCCTGTAGCGGAAAGAATCAGATTATATTTCAAGGAAAGGGTGTGATTTCGCACCCGGTGATACAGTGTGTTTACTAATCCCCGCCGCGTATTGCTGTGCGAGATATAATCTTCGGATTCATAATAGCGGCCGATTTTTTCATACGATGGAACATTTCTCGTAAAACGAAGCGAGCAATGATTGCATTCCCATATCTCGAAAAATTCATGAGAGACTGTGTAGTCCCGGGCTTTCAGCGCAAAATGAACCTGTTCGCTTTTACATACTGGGCATGACGTGACATCCATCGGTTTTGAAAATGATTAATCGGGCGAAAAATGAAAATTATTTATTCAGCCGAAGGGTTTGCTGATTTCCGGTAGATTCCACCTTCCACCCCTGGGACGAAAAATGGATGGTGATCACCAGTGCTGCCGCGATTCCGGTAATCAGGGCAACCAGCCACCACAGGCGGTTCCCGTGAACAGGTTCTTCCGAAAACCATTTACTCATCTCATCGCTGGTCCGTTCCCTGTCACCCACCAGCAGGGTATGTTGTGCATCGGCGCGAACCATTTTCTCAGCAGGAACCGGCTGCAGGAAAAATGGATTGCGCATTGCGGATTCGAAGTGAATGTTACCTTCTGCGTCCTTTTTCAACTCCCCTACACCTTCCCAAACTGCATTCTGAAGATGATTGATCCTGTCCCGCAATGCATAAGCAAATTCATTGTATTGCCGGAGCGCTTCATAATCTGAAATCTGCTGCTTCGCAGCCAGGTAAGAAAAAAACTCCTTGTCAGGTGAATCAAAATATTTGTCAAACCGGAAATAGTAAGAAGCAGGCACAGCCGTTCGGGTACCTGCATCTATATTCGCAGGTGTTGATTCCATCCAGATGGTACCCAGACCCGGAATGCTAATACTCTTATGCTGGAACAGGTATTTATTGAGTGTTGCGTACATAGATCAGGTCTGTAAAAGAGGATTATTTTCTTCCAAAAGAATAAATTACACCCCCTAAGATATTGAATCCATAAACAGGATACTGATTCCATCGCTGATATTTATCATTGAGCAGGTTGTTCATCTGCAACCAGAGATTAAATTGACGTGTTATGCGGAACTCAAGGCCCGCATTCAGGTCGAATCCTCCATCTCCGGTCTGCGCGGATTTGTTCAGCGCCCGGAATGAAGCTCCGTTGAACGCCCAGAGGTCAGACTTTAACCAGAGGTCCTTCAAAATTTCCCAACGGAAATTGGTGTTAAATTCCAAAGGCAACATTCCCCAGGCGCGGTATTCCTGCTTGGTCCGGAAGTTTCTTAGCGTGAGTCCGGCTGTGACACTGAACTGTTCTCCTTGGGTATAACTCATTTCGCCGTGCACGCTAAATACGTCCAGTTTCGGTTCATATATCACTTTGAAATTTTTGCCATCCAGGCTATCATTTAGAAACAGTGGCATGTTATGATATTCGGAAGGACCAGCTTTTGCCAGGTAGGAAACATGATTGCTCAGGGAGCCTTTGAATCCACCATAGAATTCCTGGACCCTGGTATTCAGTAGTGCTGTGGGTTGCCAGAGCCAGGGATTAATCGTTTCGAACCGCTGGTAACTTCCTTTTTCATAGTATCCGGTAAGTGCTGCAAACAGGGTAAATTTTTTATTGTCCGTTGTATAATCTGCGGAAAAATTAGGAAGAAGATGAAAAGCCTGCTGATCCCAGGAAGGTGTCAGCTCTATGTGCAAGGCCAGATTATCGCCATGATACAATACTGCGGGCGACACATAAAACAGGTTGTTATTTATCGTAAATACATCAGTCACCTGGTAATGCGTAAGATCTGCCGTAACGCCCAGGTCGATTCCGAAATGTTCCCCGATGGTTTTTTGTAATGGGAGGTTTATTACGGTGTTGATCTCCGCTCCCCGCGGAATTTGGTTGTCGCCAAAAGCAATCACTTTCACATTCGGGTTATACGTGAGGCCGTATTCCGTCGGCACACTGTTCCGAAGACCAATTCTGCCTTCAAAGGTCAAAAACTGCTGTTGCAATTGGCTGTTGATAAATTTCAATGTATCGGGCTGGTAACCGTATAAATAATATCCATCAGCGCGAAACCCCAGCTTACCGCTCCATTCCAGGTTGTTTCCGGTTTTAACAGTTCCTGTGATAGCTCCTGCAAGAAGGGTATTTTTTTGATAGGTCAGGTTTCCTTTCGATGAATATCCTTCGGCAAAGACATTGAAAAAACTGTGCGTCCTGTCTCCAAAACTTAATCCGGCTTTTGCATATGGCAGATGGATATTCCCGATGCCGGCTTTAATATAATTGTCATTATTCCAAATGCTAAGTGTATCGCCGGGAAGCGCAACGGGATTAAGGCCTGCAGGCTGATATTGCAGGGTCAGAAACTCAACCGGTAAATTGTAGGAAAGGGTTGGATGTGCAGTGTCTATTTGCGGTGCTTCCGCATTAAAATTGATCTTGGCTGTATTTTTAAGTGCGGGTTTGAAAGTAGATGTGATGTTAATTGTCTTTCGTTTCGTGGTATCCTGTGCCTGTAAATCGGTGGTGACCACCAGTAAGAGGGTAGCCAAACAAAGGATTCCCTTCATAAAATACAATAGGTTAGACCGCATCTCAGTTGTCATTGCTGATTTTACTATTACCGGATTCTTCCTGTTTTACCTGATCTAATTTTTGTTCGGCCTGAACACGCAATTCTTCAATCTTCGCATTTTCAACAATGCTCTGGAACGTGGCTTTTGCGTTGAAATAATCTTTTTCTTTCAAATACACATCTCCCAATAACAAATACGCCTTGGTCACCCAAAGCTCGTAAGAGCCAGATTTATGGATAACCTCAAACGCAGATTTCTCAGCGTCTTTCAACCGGCCCTGCTGGTATTCGCAGGCCGCGATCTGGTATTGCGCTTCTGCACCATAGGTGGCCCGGCTCAATGATATAACCGTTCTGAAAAAAGGCAGGGCTGCATCACACTTCCCATCTGACAGGTATGATTTACCGATAATCATGTTGGCAATAATCCGGTCATCGGAACCAATACCCTTCTGATCCAGCAGTTCCCTGGCGTTATCGGTCGCATTTGACCAGTGTTGTAATTCATACTGGCTTCGAAGCAGGCCGCGCATGGCTTCCATTTTATTTTCCTGGGACGAGGCAAAGTCTTTCAGCCTGGCATAGTAGACTTCAGCCTTCGCATAATCCTTTAAATAAAAGAAATTCAGCCTAGCGGCCTGTAACAGTGATTTTTCAGCAAATTTATTAGGCGCTTTATCCGCCACCATTTCATAGCCTGTTACAGCGGCGGTCCAGTTTTTCTGGTTGGCATACATCTCGCTTTTATAGTAATTGGCCTCAAGGGCATATTTTCCGTCGGGAAATTTTTTAAGATAGTCCTCAAACTTCTGCTGCGCTGCGGAAAAATTGCCGTCGTTGAACTGTACCTCCGCTTCCTGGTAGGCCAGTTGATCTTCCTGACTGCTGGAAATTGAAATTCCCATCAATTTGGCAAAATTCACATACTCGCTGCTCCGGCCTTCCTCTACGTAAATTGATTTTGCATTGTCCAATGCTTCCTGGGCCTCCACAGAATTTGGATACTGTTTCAGCAGCTGGTTGTACTGGTTCAATGCTTCTGCGTTATTTTCCAGATTGAAGTAGGCAATACCTGCACGCAGAAAGGCCCTCGGTTTCAGCGCATCATTGCCTGTACTGCCCAACACATTTTTCAGATAAGGAAGTGATTCCCTGAACTGTTCGTTGGAAAGATATGTATTGGCAATCTCCATATTTGCGTCCTGCACCAGGATCGAGGAAGGGAATTTTCTGATAAGGCCATTGAGCAGGGAGATCTTTTCGGAGGAGGAACTTACTCCGGCCACCATAGCTTTTTGAAATGTGGCATAGTCAGCAGAAGGCCAGGAATAATCCAGCACTTTAGTATACATGGCCACTGCCGTTCTGAAATCCCGGTTCATATAATAACAATCCGCATCACGGATATAGGCATCCTGTTCCAGAGGACTTGCATCGATCCGTGGATTTCTTACCACCTGCTCGAAAAATCCCTGGGCCTCGCGGTAATTTTCCTTTTTTATGTAACAGTAACCAAGTGTATATTTTGCGTCAACAGGACTTACTTCTCCTCTGGCCGCGGGCATTTTCAGGTAATCAAAGAAATATACAATGGCTTCGTCCAGACGATTTAAACGGTAAGCGATTTCCCCTTTCCAGAAATTAATAAAGGGAAGATAAGCCGTATTATTTTTCTCCCTAATCGCCTGATCAAGTAATTCATTTGCATTCTGCAGCATGCCGTCGTTGATAAGTTCCGTGGCCCTTCCGTAAAGGATTTTCGTGTGCAATTCGCGTGCATTTTGCGAAGGATTTGTCATACTGTCCATCAAAGACAATGCGTCCTTATAATTACTGGTATTCGCCAGCACACTAAGTAGCAGTTCCCTGGCCTCACTCGCATATCCTGATTGCGGATATTCCGCGAGGAACTCCCGGAATCCGGTGAGGGCTGCGTCCATATAACCCAATTCATAGGAAAGCTTGGCATAATGAAACTGGGAAATTTCTTTTTGCGCCGGGTAACTGCTGTTGGATGCGCAGAACAAGAAGGCATTCCGGGCATTGGCCTTTTGCCCGGTTTTCAAATAGCTGTCACCCAACAGATACATTGCATTTTGTGCAAGTGAATCTTCTTTGCCACCAAGTTGCCTGAATCCTTCGATGGCTTTTTTATAATTTTTGAGTTGATAATAACAGTATGACAATTCGAACATATCCTGACGCGTAACTTTTTTTGCTTTCGCCACATAGGATTCAAGATAAGGAAGTGCTTTTTGAAAATCCTGCTGTTCGTAATACCCATGGCCCGTGAGCTGCCGTAATTCCGCATCGTAGTACTGATCGCCGGATTGCAATTTCGAAGCTGCATACGAAATTGCTTTTTCTTTTTGTTTTTGAATCAGGTAAATATTGGCAATATAATAAGGGACGATAGTATGGTATTTGGGATCATTTTCCACCACGGCAAAAGCAGTGGAAGCGTCGCTATATTTCTTCTGATAAAATGAAATATATCCGTAGTAATAATTGGCGTCAATATAGTTGGGATCCCTGGTGAGCTGGCGAACGGCGTCCAGCAAAGGCTTGGCGCGGTCGAAGTCCTTCTTTACAAAATACGCATAGCCCTGGTGAAATTTTTCGTTTGCAATTTCCGCGTTGCTCAGGTTGTCGATGCCCGCTGTTTCGTAAAGTTGCAGTGCAGATTCATAATGACCATGACGGAAATAATATTCAGCGAGGTGATAGCTGAGCATTTCTCCGCGGGAGGCATTGTTTTCATTCGCAATAAACTGTTTCGAAGAGGCAACAGAAGAGCTATCGTCCTGGTTCAGGGAGCACACCAGCGTGTAATAACGGATATTCTGAAATTCAAAAGACTCATTGTCCTGCAACTTATTTTGCTGATCCTGTTCGAGCCCTTTGAAAATCGGGTAGGCCAGACTGTAATACTGTTTCTGATAATACTCCTGGGCCTGCTTAAAGGCAGCCTGCGGATCATTCAGGTATAAGGTCTGCTGTGCATTTGCCGAAAAAAACAAAACAAGGAGGAACGGAAAAAGTAATCGTTTCATCCGGAAATAGTTAATCACGCGTCGAAGTTTCTGAATATTTTCATCTATAACCAAAGATTGTTCCAAACACGTGTGGATAACTGAAAGGATTAACATTTCTTTAGAACAAACGCCAAAAAAGCCCAAATCCATTACTTTTGGCTTAAATATTCCCAATGAAAAAATTATTATCTACTGCATATTCTGATAATGCATTCAATTTTGCATTGCTGGTGCAGCGGGTTGTGACGGGACTCATTTTGCTGATAGCCCACGGATTGTCAAAGCTTACCTATTTCAGCAGTATGTCTGCCACTTTTTATGACCCCTTTCATATCGGTCACCGGAGTTCACTGCTACTTTCCATCTTTGCCGAAGTTTTTTGCTCCATGCTGCTGGTATTGGGGCTGTTTACACGGCTGGCTGCTTTTGTGATCGTACTTAATCTCTCTGTTGCTGTATTTATGTTCCACCAGGGCCAGCCTTTGCATAATATGGATTTAGGGATCATCTATTTAACCAGCGTATTTACCATTATGTTTATCGGACCGGGAAGGATAAGTGTTGACGGTATGATGGGAAAATAGGTAAGCAAACTAAATGCAACCTTTGTATGTTCATTACGGAAACACAGATAAGGGTCAGGTACGCTGAAACGGATCAGATGAATGTGGTTTACTATGGTAATTATGCCCAGTATTTCGAAGTAGCCAGGGCTGAGTCGATCCGCAAGCTGGGATTTACTTACAGGGAAATGGAAGCGCTTGGAGTGATCATGCCGGTGGTGGAGATGCAGACTAAGTTTTTGCGGCCGGCTCATTATGATGACCTGCTCAACATAAAAACCATCCTAAGGGAGCTTCCGGTAAACTATCGTATCAGTTTTGACCATGAGGTATATAACCAGGAGAAGCGACTACTCACGACCGGAAAGGTGATCCTCTATTTTGTGAAAATGGGAACCTTTGAAAAGAGTGAAATGCCGGGAGCACTTCGGAGTGTTCTGACCCCTTATTTCCAATGAGGAACGAAATTCCGTGCAAATGCCTTCAATGAAGCAGGGTTATGACAAATGCATCTATTATTACCATTGGTGACGAATTGCTGATCGGTCAGGTGATCGATACCAATAGTGCCTGGATGGGGCAGGAATTAAATAAAGCAGGCCTATGGGTGAACCGCAGGATTGCCGTTGGCGATCGATGGGAGGATATCTGGAAGGCCCTGGATGAGGCCTCCGCCGCATCCGGAATCATCCTGATAACGGGAGGTTTGGGGCCCACGGCGGATGATATAACAAAACCGCTCCTGAGCGACTATTTTCACAGCAGGCTGGTTGTGAACGAAGGCGCCTTGCAGAACGTCAAATATATTTTCGAAACCGTTTTGCAGCGTCCGATGATCGAGCGCAATCTGAAACAGGCCGAGGTTCCCGAGGTCTGTACGGTGATACAGAATAAGCGCGGAACCGCACCGGGAATGCAATTTGAAAGAGAAGGTAAAGTATTTGTTTCCATGCCCGGCGTGCCCCACGAAATGAAGGGCATGATGACGGAGGAAGTAATTCCCTTTTTGAAGAAGAAATTTGAATTGCCATTCATTGCCCACCGGACCCTGTTAACGGCAGGTGTTGGTGAATCATTTCTGGCAGACCATATCCAGGAATTTGAATCTGCATTACCTGCAACGATAAAGCTGGCCTACCTGCCCAATTACGGTATGGTGCGCCTGAGACTCACGGGCATGGGAAATGATCATGCACAGATAAGTGAGGAAACAGATGCCCGCTTTACGGAATTGAAGGCGCAGGTGAAGGAATGGATCGTGACAGACGAGGATATTTCCTTGCAGGAAGCGCTTGGAAAAATACTGAAGAGCCGCAGGCAAACCCTGGCAACTGCGGAAAGTTGTACCGGTGGTTATATTGCACATCTTATCACTTCTATACCCGGGTCGAGTAAGTATTTTCCGGGAGGGCTCATTCCTTATCAAAACAGCGTTAAAGAAAATGTGTTGAACGTCCAACAGCATACACTTGAAACCGCCGGTGCCGTGAGTGAGGAAACCGTGAAAGAGATGATAACAGGAGCGCTGAATTTATTTGACAGTGATTATGCGGTTGCAGTATCCGGTATCATGGGTCCTGACGGAGGCACAGAAGCAAAACCTGTAGGGACCGTTTGGATCGCAGTTGGAAATCGTCACACAACAGAAACCCGGAAGCTCTGGTTCAGGTTCGACCGCCAGAGGAATATAGAACTTACGTCAACGAATGTGCTCAACTTGTTAAGAAAATTTATTTTGTCGCAGCCCTGATCCATACAGCTGCATGACTTAAATAATTAATATTTACTTTTGACCGAACCTAAAGTTCATCATCATGGCGATCGTTGACCTGTTCATGCCGAAAATGGGTGAGAGCATTATGGAAGCTACTATTCTCAAGTGGCACAAGAAGCCCGGCGATTCAGTAAAACAGGATGAATCTTTATTGGACATAGCAACTGATAAAGTAGACACCGAGGTTCCATCCGTTGCGGCAGGAACCCTGGAAGAAATTCTTTACCAGGTAAACGACGTCGTTCCCGTTGGGGCAGTCATCGCCAGGATAAAAACGGATGTGGAAGAACCCGCAAAAGAAGAACATCATGTTCCTTCGCCGGAAAGACTGCAACCTGAAATGGTTTCCGCGGAAAAACCGGACAGTCCTTATATCGCTTCTTCTTCTGATACCGGTTATTCAAAGACTAACGGCGATAGTAGCCGCTTTTATTCACCCCTGGTTTTGAATATTGCAGGTAATGAAGGAATACCCGCAAGTGAGCTGGAGAGGATTCCTGGAACCGGTAATGAAGGCCGGGTTACCAAAAAGGATATCCTGCAGTATGTTTCCAACCGGAAAGCAGGGAATGGGTCTATTGCCGCATCCGGCGGAGAGGAAACAGGCAGGTCCTTTGAAGCTAAATCATCTGCAGGTTCTTCCGATGCTTCGGCCGTAAATACCGCAGATACTGCGGACTATCAGGTGAGCGGAAATGTAGAAATCCGGGAAATGGACCGCATGCGCAAACTCATTGCGGAACACATGGTCCGGAGTAAGCAAACGAGTCCGCATGTGACGAGTTTTTCCGAAGCAGACGTAACGAACCTGGTATTATGGCGCGAAAAAGAAAAAGCCGATTTCGAAACAAGAGAGGGAACAAAACTTACGCTGACACCTTTATTCATTGAGGCTGTTGTGAAGTGCATTAAAAAATTTCCGCTGATCAACAGTTCATTGCAGGGCGATAAAATCATTATAAGAAAAGATATCAATATCGGCATGGCTACTGCTCTGCCTTCCGGCAGCCTGATTGTGCCGGTAATCAAAAATGCTGATAATTTCAATCGCGTTGGTCTTGCGCGGCAGGTCAATGCCCTGGCCAGTCAGGCCCGCAATAATAAACTCAAACCCGAAGATATTCAGGATGGCACATTTACTCTTACCAATGTAGGTGTTTTCGGGAGCCTCATGGGCACTCCAATCATTAACCAGCCGCAGGTGGCTATCCTGGCGGTCGGCACCATCAAAAAGCGGGCAGTGGTTATTGAAACCGAACAAGGGGATTCCATTGGAATCCGTCAGATGATGTACCTCTCGATGAGTTACGACCACCGGATCATCGATGGCAGCCTTGGGGCGAGTTTTCTATCTGCCGTTGCTCAGGAGCTTGAGGGTTTTACAGCATAAATTGTATCGTTGATGGTATATGGTGGATGGTAGATGGATCCCAGATATGACTTCACAGCAAATTCCATTCACCATCCACCATATACCATCAAGCATTCTAAAGACTCTTCCAGCAAAACAAATCCCCATCTTCGTCGTTCTATTCCAGAATAGTTGTCGTAAATTCAATAAGTTACTAAACCCAAGACGATGAAAACCCTATCTGAAACCTGGTTTGCCGACGGGTACATAGATTTTGAGTTGAAAAAATATACGCTGCTCGCCTATCTTCAGGACATCAACCAGCAATTCAGGGAAAACAAACTCTATCCCCAACTGGCTGAAGTGATCTTTCATTATAATAACATTGTAGCTTTCCGCGAGAATAAAAAATTCCTTCAGGAACAATTCCCCAAGAAATTATCGGGCGTGCAAATTGAAAGACTCCAGGTGTTATATGAACAAATGATCCAGGACGATGAGTTGATGCAGGAGCTTGAAGAAATTATCGACTATTCCGCCACGCATATGAAAACGGCGATAACCAACGGGACAGAAATCTATGAGTTCGTGGAAGAGAAACTTACCATCCAGCCTGTGGGCATCATGCCACTCAACAGCAAGGAAGGATATTTTTTATTAAGTGAAGGATCTTCCCATGCCACCCGGGTTTACAGTTACCGGATCAGTTTCTTTGAAAAGCACGATGAAAAATACAGGAGCATGCGCACAGAATATATTGACAGCTGGCAACGCAGCATCTGGAATACTTATGAACAGATCAAAGCTGAACTCCTCAGCCGGAATTCCGGCCTCGCCCATCCTGCCGTATATTCAATCGAAACAAATCTCAAGTTCCCGCTGGACGAAACCCTGCTGCCCGTTGCCAAGCGCAGCCTGGTCCGTTATATCTCCAGCAGGGCTGCCTGAGTTTTGGTTTCATTCTTTACAGTCAGGTTCTATTCCTTTCCTTTAATATGGATAAGTCTCAGTTTCCCAAAATGAATGTTTGACGAAATTGGGGTTTGATCTGTAAGTCGGATATTTATTGGGTATAGTATGAAAATTTGTAATTTCAAATCAGGTGAAATTGGCGGAGTCCGCAGTTTGTTTTGACAACCAGGTTGTATGAGATATTTCTTCCCGCTTTTACTATTTTTTCTTTTTTCTAATTCTTCCCCGGGGCAAAAAATAGAAACTGTTTACCTTAATCCCGGGGACAGTACTTCAGATATGTATATCGCGGTTATACCTGAAAAAACAACGTTAAGTGGTTTTCTGTTCTTAATTCCCAGTTTCGGGGAATTGCCCGCGATTGTAATGCAACAAACCAACCTTCCTGGTTATGCGGCCCAAAATGGCATCTTAACGATAATCCCTCTTCTTAAAACGGGGTTATATTCATTTGGCGTTGATTCAGCTGCTCAGCGTTCTCTTAAAGAAATGGTGGAGTATATTGTAGAACATTATAAAATGCATGATACCAGGTTCTTTTTGGGCGGCTTTTCATTAGGGGGCAGTTGTGCAATAAAATTTGCCGAATCGGCCAGGAGCCAAAATTATAAAACCCAGCCTTCCGCCGTTTTTGGGATAGATCCCCCTCTTGATTTTGAACGCTTTTATCGGGCATCTGAGAGAATAATCAGGCTCACTAAAAATGGACCGCCACCTCAGGAAGCGGCTTATATGCTTAAACGCATTCAATATGAAATGGGAGGAACACCTGAAAGTGCAATCAAGAATTATTATAAAATCTCCCCTTATTCATATAACGACACCACACAGGCTGCAGTCCGTGACCTTGGAACAACCCCTATCATGCTGTTTACTGAACCTGATATTCAATGGTGGCTGGAGCAAAGGAACTATGATTATTCTTATATGAATTCGATCGACTGCGCCGCTTTGATTAATGAAGTCAGGAGGTTGGGAAACAATAAAGCTAAAATAATAGTAACAGAAAATAAGGGATACAGGCAGCCTGGCCATGTTAAACATCCGCATTCATGGAGTATTGCAGATCCAACCTTGCTTGTAGATTGGTTATTGGAACAAAATTAATATCTGCTCCGAAGCTGCCTTTCTTCAACCAGCCGCCTTCCGCATAATCTGTTGCAACCTTAACATTTGCAGCACAATTGCCGCAACAATCAATGCGAGCCCATAATAAAACCCGGAGCTTACTGATTTGTCTTCCCTGTATATTAGAAAGGCCAGCGCTATCCCATAAATGGGTTCAAGATTATAGGTAAGATTGACTGTAAATGCCGGGATTTTTTGTAGAGCGCGCATCGAAAGTGTATAAGCGAGTACGGTACAGATCAACGCCAGCACAAGCAGCCATAACCAGTCAGTCAGGGAAGGAAACAAAATTGCGGAGGGAAAAAGATGCTGGTAAAATGGAAGAATCAAGCTCATGAATAGGAACCCGCCGCTCAGTTGATAACGCGTTGCCGATTCCACGTCCATTGCTTGTAATAAAGGACGGTTCAGTACCGGGAATATACTCGCAAAAAAGGCAGAAATCAGGGAGATGATGATCCCGGTTTTATAACGCGGATCGAAATGAAATACAATGATGATTCCGGAGATCACCAGCAATCCGAGCAGGATCTCAATCGCGTCAAATCTCTTTCGTAAAAGGAGCGGTTCAAGAATAGCTGTAAAAAAGCCAATGGCAGAAAAGCAAACCAGCGTGGTGGAAACGGTAGCATATTTTATGCCTGCATAAAAACTCACCCAGTGTAAAACCAGGATGCACCCGATGCCTGCAGCCTTTAGCATTTGTAAACGGCCTGGCGTACGCAATTTCTTCTTAAACCCGAACAGGATCCAGATGGCGGCGCAGGTGATGATCAGGCGGTACCAAACCAGCAAAGCCTCATTTAAACTGATCAGCCTTCCCAATACGCCCGTAAATCCTGCCAGAAAAACCGCTATGTGTAATTGGATAAATGCTCTCTTCATGAAGAAAGCAAAGAAAGATTATTTTCCTTCCACCGCCATACTTTGGCTGAAGTGATTTACAGAGGGATCTGTATTCTTCACGCGTTTGCGATAGTTTTTAAACATGGAATTCCAGCGCAGTTTCAAAACACCCAGGATTCCTTCCTTAACAATTCCCTTATTCATTTTAGAAATCCCGTATTTGCGGTCCTGGAATACGATCGGAACTTCCTTGATCTTGAAGCCCAGCTTCCAGGCGGCAAATTTCATCTCTATCTGGAAAGCATAACCGGCAAAATGAATCTCGTCAAGATTTATGGTTTGTAAAACTTCCCGGGTATAACATACAAAACCGGCGGTCGGATCCTGGATAGGCATCCAGGTAATAAGCCGGGTATAAATAGAAGCCCCCCTGGAGAGAATGATCCGCTCCCTGGGCCAGTTTACATTCCCTCCACCCTGCACATAACGCGAGCCAACAGCCAGGTCCGCCCCATTGAATTTACAGGCTTCATATAAACGCTGGAGATCATTTGGATTGTGGGAAAAATCAGCGTCCATTTCAAAGATATACCGGTATCCTTTCTCGACAGCCCATTTGAAACCATGGATATAGGCCGTACCCAGGCCGAGTTTGCCTTTTCTTTCTTCAATGAATAATTCTTTGGGATATTTTTGTTGAAGCTGCCGCACAATCTTCGCTGTACCATCTGGTGAACTGTCGTCAATGACCAGAATATGGTAACCCTGGTTCAGGCCAAATACCGCATTTACAATAGCGGAAATGTTTTCTTTCTCGTTATAAGTTGGTATGACGGCAATCTTTTCCACTGAGGAATATTGATCTGTAAAATTAATTCATTCAGCGCTTTTGTTAAACCACCAGGTGATATCTTAACTAACCGTTTTATCCTTTTTTAACATGACCCTGTTGAAAATCTCGGTTAGTTTTTGTTTGGTGTGCAATGGAAAATCTCCCTTCATCATCCAGTCGTAGTACTGGGGTTCATTCTTTAATACATCCGCTACAGCCCTGCCTTTATGTTTTCCGAAGTTAAAGATTTCAATCCCATTTTCCATAGAAAACCTTCTCGCGAAATCCACAACCTGGTCATCTCCTGTGAATTTAATGATGCTGTCCACATCCGTTCCCAATTGGGAATAGCGCTCAATTTGGGCCTGCAGGATTTCCAGGGTCGCTTCTGCATCCGCCTGGGCTCCATGGGCTCCGTCGTGGATCTTGTCGCAGTAAAAGCGATAGGCAGCCGTAAGCGTCCTTTGCTCCATCAGATGAAAAACCCTTTGTACGTCAACCAGTTTTCTTCCCTTCATATCGAAATCAATTCCGATGCGCAGGAACTCTTCCACCAGCAGCGGAATATCGAATCGGTTCGAATTGTATCCTGCCAGGTCACAATGATCCAAAAATTGTTTTAATTCATTGGCTGACTGGCGGAATGTAGGGGCATCTTTCACATGCTCATCACTAATGCCATGAATGTCGCTTGCCTGCCTGGGAATGGGCATTTCAGGGTGAATAAGCTTGTGCTTCAGGGCCTTGCTGCCATCAGGCATCAATTTCACAATGGCGATCTCTACAATCCGGTCCGTAGCTAGGTTGGTTCCCGTGGTTTCAAGGTCAATGACGGCCAGGGGTCTGGTTAATTGTAACATGAATCTTTATGGGTTATGCAGTAATTTCCTGAGCAAAGGTAGCAATATCCAATCCATCAAAATTGCCCGAACTCATCAGCAGCAAATTAGTGTTTTCGTATGATTGCGCACTTAACCATTGGGACAATTCCTGTGCCGAACTGATAATTTCCAGCCCTTCTTTATCAAAGCCTTTCCTGACCATTTCCGGATCGAGCGGAGGCAAACGTTTGAGTTCCAGCGCATGGCCAGAGTAATATAAAAGCGCTTTATCTGCAGGGTCCAGTACGTCCTTGTATTCAGGCATAAATGCGGCCTGCAGGCTGCTGAATGTATGCAATTCAAGCACAGCAATAAGCCGCCTTTGAGGGAACTGCTCCTTCATGGCAGCAATAGTCGCTTTTACCTTGGAAGGAGCATGGGCAAAATCTCGGTACACCCGAGTATTTTCTTTTTCTGCAAGCAGCTCCAGCCGCTTTGAAGCACCCGAAAACCCTGATACCTGGTTGAGAAATTCAGCAGCGCCCACCCCCAGTTCCCTGCAGACCATCCAGGCAGCCTGCAGGTTTAGCAGATTGTGGGTTCCGAACACCTTCAGCTCCCGGGTAATATTCTCTAATAGCAGGACCGTCTTTCCATCCCTTATCCGGTGATCCGGAATGCCATATCCTGCTTTGCGAACCGGTGGCTGAACGGACTCTGCAAGGCCGCTCAGAATCTTATCCGTTTCGTTGAATATAAGCAGTCCGCCCGGCTCTATCATTCGGATAAAGATGCGGAATTGCTCCAGGTAAAAATCAAATGTCGGAAATACATTAATATGATCCCATGCGATCCCTGTAATCACGGCTATATGCGGAAATAGAAAGTGGAACTTGGGCCTTTTTTCCAGGGCACTGGCAGGATATTCATCTCCTTCACAAATGATTACGGGTGCGTCCGTAATGCGAACCGCATTCTCAAAACCCGCAAGCCGGGCACCAACCATATAATCAAAGTCCTTTCCACAGCCTTTGAGAACATGCATGATCATGGAGGTCGTCGTGGTTTTACCATGGCTTCCACCCACAACTACCCGCTTTTTGTTCCGGCTTTCCTGGAATATATATTCAGGGAAGGAATAGATCTTCAGGTTAAGTTCCCGGGCCTTTTTTAGTTCAGGATTATCGTCTTTAGCATGCATTCCCAAAATCACGGCATCCAGCCCCGGGGTTATTTTCTCCGGGAACCACCCCATTTTTCCTGGCAGAATGCCCTTCCTTGAAAGGTTTCCAAGGGCAGGTTCAAAAATTTCATCGTCACTTCCGCTCACCTGGTATCCCTTGTCAATAAGGGCGATGGCCAACTGATGCATTACGCTGCCTCCGATGGCTATAAAATGAACACGCAATAAGATGGGATTTAGCCTTAAAATTATTCTTAGTGAAGGAGATTAACAAAAAAATGGCCTCCGCAGACCTTGCATTTCCGGATTTTATTGTTTTATTTTGCTCCATTCCCTCTATCCTTACAAAACGGCATTGTTTCGGCGTAAAGCATCCGGCCTTCAGTCCATCTGTATCCTCTCAAAACTACTTGTCTTTCCTGGCGTTAAGCGATTTGCGTTTTCCGTTCAGCGATTTTTATCCGTCCTCTGAACTGACTGGTGAGATCTACCTGAATATACCAGGCTTTATTTATTAATTTTAAATACCCATAGAAAATGAGAAAGACAGTTTTAATCTTCACCATGATCGCGATTTGCGCAGCGGTGTTCAGTTCCTGTGCAAGCTACCGCGGTTCTGAAAAGAGCGGATGCAAAGCCACACAGGGATATATAGGATACGGATCGAGATAAACCAATTCATTTCTTTCTGTGCGCGGCTGCTGCCGTGCATTCCCGAGTAGCAATATATTGACTGGACAAGCGGGACCGGATGATTGAAAATAACCATCCGGGCCATTTGTTATCAACTTGTCATAAATTTGCAGTCCGCTTAAAAAGCACCACAACAAAACTGCAGTTATGAGAAGACTTTTACCGGTATGTATTCCCATCTTTTTTATTTTGCCTTCCCTCCATGCCCAGTCTTACAACAGCAACCTGGTTTTTCAAAAAAACCAGTATACCGTAGCCTCTCTTCAGGTGCCCTACGAAGAAGACGTGGTCACTGCAGCCATCAAGGATTACATGAGTAGAAAAGGATTTAAGGATTCCCGTTATAAGGATTTTGTTGTTTTCAGATCTATGCCCCTGGACAGCAGCCGGACCATTTTTACAGATGGCTATTTTGATATTAACAGGAAAAGCCGCTCCGAAAAGGATCTCACTATTATTAGTCTGTTGCCCGTAAAAAAAGACCAACCTCTTTTAGCCGCCAATGTTGAAGACAGCACGGCAATCGGCAGTGCCATAATTTTCCTGAACAACCTGAAGCCTTTTATTTTAGAGTATGGCATTCAGCAAGAAATAATCACCCAGCAGGAAGCGGTCGGGAAAGCGCAATCGAAATTCGTCCGTCTGAAAAATGACTCCGGTGATATCGCCAAGAAGATGCGCGGGTACGAAAGCGATTTGCAGCAAAATAAAATTGACCAGGATAAAGAGTCCAAGGAGATATTGAAAACCGCTACGGGAGACAATGAGGCGCTTGAAAAAGAACATAAGAAAATGGGCAAGCTCCTGGACAAACAGGCAGATCTGCAGAAAAAACTCAGGAATGCGCAGTCTGATGCTTACAAGAACAATAAAGATTTGGAAACGCAGCAAAACCTGGTTGACAAAGAGAACCAGGCGTTAAACGCGCTCAAATTGAAGCAGCAAAACCAGTCGGCTAACCGCTAGGTTGCCCAGGCTTTATCTCCTTTTTTATACGGAATACAACCATCGTACCTGCCTGGGACCGCAACATATCTCAGCGCCTTGGTGGCTCCATCTTCGGATGTGAAATAACCCCAAAGGGTAAGCTCTTTCATCATACGGAAATAATGAGTAGGGTCCTGCGGCTTCTTCCCGGTCATATAGTCTTTTTGTTCCTTATCCAGGGCTACCAGCAGATTGTGCCTTTGCTCCGGGGTGGATTCCAGGAATGATTTATTGTTCATTTTCCTGCTGGCATCGTCCAGTTTCTTCATACCATCCACAAAGATCTTCTGATCTTTTTCTTCATAACAATCGTTCACAATCGTTTTCATGAATTCCCCGATTTTTGTTTCCTTGGCACCGGGTGTGCTGGTTGCAGGTATGATGGTCTCTCCCACTTCATCAAGAAAGGAAATATCATCCGGAGAAAATTGCAATCCGGAAGCACCAATATTTTTATCGGCATTCGTGCAGCCCGATAAAAACATTTCAGCTCCCAGGATCGTGCCTCCCAGCAGCAGGGCTACGGAGGATAGGGCTTCGCGTCTGTTCATCTTGTTTAATTTGAAAATTTGATAATTTGATCATTTGAATATGAAAGGGAAGATAATTTGAAAATTTGATAATTTGAAAAGGTAGGAATTATTGAAATCTATAATTAATCTGGTTTCCCCATTTTCAAATTTTCAAATTACCCCTAAATATTTCTCTTTTTCAACTCACTCACAGCATGGTCCGCCGCTCTTGCCGTAAACGCCATATACGAAAGGGAAGGATTTACGCAGGAGGAGGAAACCATAAAAGATCCGTCTGTAACAAATACATTGGGAGCATCCCAGATCTGATTGTATTTGTTTAACACGGAGGTTTTGGGATCCTTGCCCATACGCGCGGATCCCATTTCATGGATACCGCGGCCAAGGGTTCCATTTCCATTCCGGCCATGAACGTTCTTCACGCCACTTGCAGTTAACATTTCCACTGCGTCATTCAGCATATCCTTTCTCATTTTCTCTTCATTCTCCTTATACTCAATATCCATGGCCAGAATATTCAATCCCCATTTGTCTTTGCGCGTTTTATCCAGCGTCACTTTATTCTCGTGATAAGGAAGTGTTTCTCCAAAGCCACCGATACTCAGGGTCCAAGGCCCCGGCTCGGTCAGAGCTTCTTTCAGATCCACTCCGATGGCAATTTCTTCTGGCGCGCGCCGGTATCCTTCGCGGCTGCTCCCTCCCTGGTAACCGAATCCGCGCAGGTAATCGCGTTTGTCGCCGAAAATATTCCGGAAACGCGGAACATAGATGCCGTTTGCCCTCCGGCCGAAGTAATATTTATCATCAAATCCCTCCACGATTCCCCCGGCACCAACGCCCAGGTGATGGTCCATAATATTATGACCAAGTTCCCCGCTGCTGCTACCAAGGCCGTCGGGCCACACCTCCGTTGCCGAATTCAAAAGCACCCATGCGCTGTTTAAGGTAGAGGCATTCAGGAAAATGATCTTTGCGAAGTAAGTATATGTTTTGTTTGTTTCGCCATCAAGGACCTCTACTCCTGTAGCTCTTTTTTTATCCTTATCATATAGGATCCGTGTAACAATGGCCCATGGCCTTACGGTAAGGTTTCCGGTTTTCATGGCCGCCGGCAAGGTGGAAGACTGCGTACTGAAATACGCGCCGAAAGGACAGCCCAGCCAGCATTTATTGCGAAACTGGCAGTTGGTCCGTCCAGGCAGGGGTTCTGTGATATTAGCGGTTCTGCCAATGATTACCGGACGCCTGCCTTTGTAATGATCCTTCATGCGCGCAACAAAATCTTTTTCCACACAGGTCATATCCATGGCCGGCATGAACTGCCCGTCGGGCAATACTTCCAGTCCGTCCCTGTTTCCACTGATCCCTGCAAATTTTTCGGCATAGTCATACCATGGTTCAATTTCCCTGTAACGAACAGGCCAGTCAACACCATGACCGTCTTTTGCATTGGCTTCAAAATCATGATCGCTCCACCTGTAGCTTTGGCGGCCCCACATCAGAGATCTTCCACCAACATGATAACCGCGGAACCAGTCAAACGGTTTGATCTCGGTATACGGACTATCCTTGTCGCTGCACCAATAATCCAGGTTCGTTTCATTG